>CAZOFY010000034.1:0-24273 GCA_964579245.1 uncultured Mageeibacillus sp. | reverse complement strand
TCAGTAATGTCAATTACTACAATAACAGTCTGTACACATTTCCTTCTCCGAATAACCAGGTCTCCCGTGTGCGGCTTGTGCCTGTGCAGGGTTATTACGATCGGGGCGGGACAAGACAGAATCTCGAAGAAGCGAAGGCAGTTATAGCGGATATCATTAGGAGGCTTCGAGATCCGGAGCTCCGCAAGAAAAGCATAGGCGTTGTCACCTTCAGCTCTGTTCAACAGATCCTGATCGATGATCTTTTGCAGGAGGCGTATATGCAAGATCCGGGACTCGAAACGCTTGCCGCGGAGAGTCCGGAACCGATCATTATTAAGAATCTCGAAAACGTACAAGGCGATGAAAGAGATGTCATTCTCTTCTCCGTGGGTTACGGACCGGATAAGTCAGGGAGAGTCTCCCATAATTTTGGTCCGCTCAACCGCGACGGCGGATGGAGAAGGCTCAATGTTGCCGTCTCGCGAGCACGTTTCGAGATGACCGTGTATTCCACGCTCATGCCGGACAAAATCGACACGGCAAGAACAGCGTCGGAAGGAATCCGCGGACTAAAGGACTTTCTTCTCTTTGCGCAACGCGGCGTCTCCGGCGTAGCCTATCAGGCGGACGAACTTACTTCCGAGGGCGTTGACCTGAACACTGTCATCGCGAAAAATCTTGCGTCACGGGGTCTTGCTGCCGACGCGAATATCGGATCCTCACGATATAAAATTGATGTTGCCATTGTGCACCCGGATAAACCGGAGGAATATATTCTGGGCCTTCTTTGCAACGGAAGCAGTTATAAAGAATCCAGAACAGCCAGTGATCGTGAGATTCTGCAGAACCAGATCCTCACACAGTTGGGTTGGAATTTGCATCCTGTCTGGGCAGTTGACTGGTTGGAGAATCACGAGAAGGAATGCGACAAAGTCGTTGAAGTTGTACGCAGCCTGCAGGCGGCTTCTAATAAAGATGCAGAAGGCACGGGTGCGGCAACGAATCCTTCTCACGAGACACAGGCCATGCCGCAAACAGTAATGAACACAGGCGCTCACTCGATTGGCAATACCATTCCTTCGGCGACTCCGGCAACTTCGGCACCCCAACCTGAAATACTTCAAGGCTTTATTCCGTTAACGGAAGTAGGAGAGGCGGGACTTGCAGAGAACCAGAGGTATCTAATCAGCAAACGGTGTTATGAACTCACTGTGCTTCCCATGGAAGTCATTACCTCGGATGAACTTTGCCTGCATCGTTCTCCAGAAATGATTGCTCGAAAGCTCTTTACCGTTATTCAAAAAGAAGGCCCGATCAGTCAGTCCCTGCTTTTTCGAAGAGTATTGCAATCCTATGGATTGAGTCGCGTCGGCCCTCGATTAGATCAGCATTTCAGAACTACCATTCAACGTATGCAAAACAAAATAACAAAGCAGAATGAGGAAATCTTCTATTGGCCTAACAATCAAGTGATGGACGTGATGTACTATTTCCGGTCCATGACCAAGGCCGGTGAGAAAAGAAACGCGGAGGAGATACCCGTTCAGGAGTACGCGGCTGCTGCGGTATATGTTCTGGAACGTCAATTCAGCATGTTGGAATCGGATTTGATTCGAGAAGTGGCGAAAGAATTCGGGTTTGCCAGGACCGGCACAAATGTCATCTCTTCGATAAAAGCCGGATTGGCTCTAGCGCAAACATACAATATGATAACGAACAAGGATGGAAAAGTTGAGGCTGTTCTTGACTATAAGTAATAAATATCATATATTCTTATTAAAATTCGCCCTTCTAAAACAAAGGAGATGAAAATGCCACCATCAAAGAAAAGTAGTTCGTCACACAGTTCTTCGAGCAGTTCCAGACGAAGCAGTCCAGGAAGCACTTACAGACGAAGCGGCGGTGGCGGCGGCAACGGGTGTGTTACCTTGCTTGTTGCAGTTCCTGTGATTGCGATCGCGTTGTTTCTCTTCTCGTCTGGCGGTTCGACGGACGCCAACAGTCTAAAAGAGAAATTGGCAGACTTGCCGCAGATAATCAGTAAGGTTATAGATAAGAATTCCGGAAATGCTGGGAATACTGGGAATCAAGAGGCGAATCTTAGTGACAAGAATGAGATTTTTGTTGAAGAGATCGGCAGAACATGCAAGTGGAACAGCGAGTACGAAAGTTACTATGATAAGACCACGGACTGTTATTTCTGGAAGAACGACACGATCGATCCTCCCCAATGGCAGTACTGGTACGAGGACGTCTCGTCAGATTACGGCGATTACGGTTGGATGGAATACGATTTTGATGAGAAGATTTGGTATATAGAAGTTTCTGAAGGAAAATGGGATCCTCTGCCGGATAAGTATGACACGACAGAGCTTTGGCACTTTTCGACAAGTGGATGAGGAATCCTTAAGGCCCGGCGTTTTGATACTGCCGGGACTTTTTTTGAATATGATATATTAAATAAAGAAATTCACACTCAATGTTTTTCGAGAAGGGGTGGAACATGATAGATTGGCGAAAGCCATCCTTTGATGAGGCGCAGGTGGTTCTCCGCGCGGAGAAGGATAAAATTCGGCGGAACCAAAACATGATCCTTTTGTTTTTTATCATAGCCGCGCTATATATTGCATTCATGTCTCTGATGATTGGGGATGCGGTTCGACATCGAAGCAAAGAGATCCTCGGGTATGATCCTTTTTACGCGCCTGTCATCGAGATGGAGAATTTCAAGACCGAATATCGGAAGCAACAGCAGGAGGTCGCGGACGCGGCGGCTCAGGCGAAAAACGAAATTCTCGCGGAGAGAGTCCCGCTTTGTATCGGTCTGGAGTTGACCCTCGGTGTAATTTACCTCGTTATTTGATTATTGACAACAAGATATCTGAGGCGATACGCTAAGAATCAGTTCGTAGTCAAGAGGGGCGTATGTGTCCGGAAGGTTTTCAAGGGCGGGGATTTGTTCTATCTGACGGCTTTTTTCGAGGAAGAATCGACGCAGAAGGCGATGGCTACGCGCGATGTCTATTACAAGACGGAGCCCTATTCGGAACTACTGATCGTGCACCTGACGGCGCATAAAGAGTGGACTACCCGATTCATACAGGCCTATGTTATTGGACCGCCGATTCCACCAACAGGAACTGGTCCATTACAACCGAAATTCATAGACGGAGAAGCTGAGGACGAGGATCATTCGACTTATATGTTAGGTTTTGAATCGCTGTTTCCGCCGACCTATAATAATCCATCACAACCGAATTTTATGGACAGCAAGGCTGAGGACGAGAATCTTTCGCCAGACGAGATGGGGGAAGACCTGATCGGTGACGATTGGAAAAACTAACGTATTAAATCGAGTTCGACTGCAGTCGGCGTAAAAGGATTTTATTTTCAGACTATAGTATCGTTACCTGTCGCGAAAAGGCCATTTGCACTCTTCCGATTTTTTCCCGTATCCGAAATATATAAAACATATAAGACGAATTATATAAAATGAAACTTGCGAATTTCGCAAAAGATGTCATAGTGTGAGGCAGGATGGAGTACGAAGACATGAAATATATCACCAGTATAGTAGATCAGGAAATCGACAGAAAAATAAAAGCCTTCAATGCCATTAACTTCATGGGCCCGAAAGGCTGCGGGAAAACCAGAACTGCACAGGAAAGATGCAAAACGGTAATAGAATTCCAGGACGAGGAGAGAAGAAGCGGTTATATTTCTGTCGCAGAGACTTCGCCTACTTTGTTTTTTAACAATGAGAAGCCAATTCTGTTCGACGAGTGGCAGGATGCGCCAAAAATTTGGGGTGCAATAAGAAAAGACTGCGATGATAATCCTGAGGCTGTCGGAGAATACTTTCTTACAGGCTCAACCAGCAAGCGAGTCGAGACACATCATACCGGAACTGGTAGAATATCTGAAATCGAAATGTACCCAATGACTCTGTGGGAGACTGGAGAGTCAAACGGAAGCATATCGTTATCAGAACTTATTGATAATGCATCCTATGTGATAGATGGCAAGATGTCCATCGTTTCTCTTCCGGAGTTGTTTTATGCCGCGGCACGTGGTGGCTGGCCAAGATGCCTAGCCATTAAGGATAAAGAGGCAAAGCTGGAAATTGCCAAGGATTATTACAAGCAAATCTATCAAAAGGATATAAGTGCAATTGACGGGGTAAAGCGTAATCCTGAATGGGCAAGAACTCTACTTTGGTCTTATGCTCGAAACATGGCGACATTGGCCAAAAAGAAAAGTATATATTCTGATGTAAAATCTGAGCATTCTGTAACGGATGTGACGTTGGGATCCTATATAGATGTGCTGGAGAGTCTTTTTGTGATAAAGGATATCGATGCCTGGACTCCGCAAATCAGATCCAGAACAGCGATACGAGCTGCAAAGAAACATATATTTGTCGACCCTTCGCTTGGCATTGCAGCATTAGGTCTTTCCCCTAGCTATTTCAATAATGATCTTGATTTGTTTGACCATGTATTTGAAAACATGGTGCTCAGGGATCTGCTGGTATATGCGCAAGCACATAACGCCAAGGTTATGCATTATTCAGACGACAACGGACTAGAAGCCGATGCCGTGTACCAATTGCCAGATGGGAGATATGTATTAATTGAAATAAAGACCGGAAGCAATGCTGTCCCCAGCGCAGAGGAAAATCTTTTAAAGTTTAGGGCTGTTATCCGGGAACATAATATAAAGGCGTTGGAAAACAAGGAACATCCCGGGGTAGTGTACAGAGAACCTGCATTGTTGATTGTTATCTGCGGTAATGCGACAATGGCATATACAACAATGAATGGAGTTAAAGTTATCCCCATTGGATGCTTGAAAGACTGAGATGATTTCGGTCTATCCATCATTTGGACGACCTCGAACCGGTTGCTCCTCATCAGGCAGTCCTGCATCACTCGGAAATCAATGAGCAGTATAAGGGCTTCTTGTGATACTGTATACACGTCAAATTTGGTATAAGGCATTACGGATATGTCGACAGAAGCATTTTTGCGTCATTCCCGGACCAGTGAATCGCCGGATTATTTCATAAGACAGATGTCGCATTCCATGCATATGATTGAGACTAAAAACACGAGAAATTATTCATTTGATCGATCAGGAAAATAATTTCGAACTGATTTCGAAGATATCTTAACAATTGTATACACAGGGGAGCGAGAAGTGTATAAAATTCAACAAAGTGAGTAAGCAATTCGGTATATAAACACTCTTCTTCCATATAGACTGTCCACATGGATTAATTTATGTCCGGACACAACACTAAGGAGGAGAGATCTATGAAGAAACTGTTATCCCTAGCCATGGTATTAACACTTGCTTTCACTCTTGCTGGATGCGGCGGCGCAGCGACACCGACGACAGCGACGACAACGTCAGCAACAGCGGCAGCAACGGCAGCAACAACAGAAGCAACAACAGAAGCAACAACCCCTGCTAAGACAGAGGAAAAGGTCATCGTAGGCGTAGTTCAGACAAATGCCAATGAGTCTGACTGGCGTACAGCAAACACGAATTCTTTCAATGAAGCATTCGGCGAGGCCGGCTACGAGCTGAAGATGGTTTTCGGCGAGGGCGATCATGCGAAGCAAATTTCTCAGGCACAGCAGTTGATCCAGGAAGAGGTTGATTATCTTGTCGTTCTTGGTCTCCAGTCAGCCGGTTGGGAAGATGTTGCCAAGGCTGCTAAAGAAGCCGGAATCCCCTTTATTATGGCAGACCGTAAGCTTGACTTGTCCGAAGATCTCTATACCGCAATGGTTTGTTCTGACTTTGAGGCAGAGGGCGTAAAGGCTGTTGATTGGTTAAAAGCACAGGGCTCGGACAAATATGACATCGTCGTACTCGGTGGCGACACCGGTTCTTCCGCTCAGCTTGGCCGTTCAAAGGCCATTGAAGACGGAGCAAAGACCAACGGATGGAATATTGTTTTCAATCAGAACATGAAGGGCTGGGACGAGACTCTTGCTAAGCAGGCAGTCGCTGACTTAATCGCCGCAGGAACATCCTTCAACGTAATTTATGCAGAGAATGATAACATGGCTCGTGGCGCTTGTGCCGCTATGGACGCTAACGGTATCACATACGGCAAGACCGGTGATGTTAAGGTTATCGCATTTGACGCAAACAAGTGGGCTCTTCAGAACGTATTGGACGGCAAGTTCAATCTCGACGTAGAGTGCAATCCTCTTCATGGACCTCGTATCGTTGAGCTCATCGAGAAGCTTGAAGCAGGCGAAACTGTTGAGAAGAATGCCTATGTAAAAGAAGAAGTCTTCGATACCGCAACCATCACACAGGCAATCGTTGATGCTCGTACATATTAATTAAACCAATCAATTTGTGCTTCCGATAAATGATGCACAGGGAGCACAGGTGAAAATGAGCGGCACTAAGTATGTGAATATCGTTCGCAGACCTTAGTGCCTCTTTCACCTATCACGACTATAGACGGATGTCTCTGGTTTTCTTGTGAAACGGAGGATTGAGTAAAGAATTATGCAGGATACAGTGTTGACAATGCGACATATCCACAAGAGTTTTCCCGGCGTTCGAGCCTTAAAGGATGTGGATTTTACCCTATACGAAGGTGAGATTCATGCGCTTATGGGCGAGAATGGGGCTGGCAAATCAACTCTGATTAAGGTTCTAACCGGTGTCTATACAAAGGATGAGGGAGAAATCTGTATCAAGGGGATTGATAAGCCAATACAAATTAAGGCTCCGCAGGAAGCACAGCGGCTCGGAATCAGCACGGTGTATCAAGAGATCACTTTATGCCCGAACCTTACCGTTGCGGAGAATCTGTTCATTGGTAGAAATGAAGATCCATTTGTAAATTGGAAAAAGAACAATGCACGCGCAGAAAAAATTCTAGAAGGTCTTGGAATATCGACGAAGCCGACACAACAGTTATCGAATTGCTCCATAGCGGTTCAGCAAATGGTGGCAATTGCGCGTGCGGTTGATATGGAATGCAAGGTGCTTATTCTGGATGAGCCGACCTCATCGCTAGATGAGCACGAGGTGGATAAGCTATTTACACTGATGCGCGAACTCAAGAGCAGGGGTGTTGGCATAATCTTTGTCACCCACTTTCTGGATCAAGTGTATGAGTTATGCGATAAAATCACGGTCTTACGAAATGGAGAGCTTGTTGGAGAGTATTTGATAAAGGAATTACCTCGAGTGGAGCTCGTCGCCAAAATGATGGGTAAAGAGCTCGATGATCTGGTTGAAATCGCGGGCAAGGGACAGGCTTTGCAAGCGGATACAGACGAGGTTATCCTTGATACAGAGCAGCTGGCAAGTGCGTCCGGAATTAAGCCTTTTTCCTTCCGGACATATAGGGGAGAGGTTACTGGATTTGCAGGCTTGTTAGGCTCCGGACGAAGCGAATGTGTGCGTGCGATTTTCGGTGCCGATAAGGTCACCAAGGGAAAAATTAGCATCAAGGGTGAGGAAGTTCGAGTGACATCACCAATTAAGGCAATGAAAAAGGGAATCGGCTATCTCTCTGAGGATCGAAAGCGTGATGGTATCATCGGGGATCTTTCCGTGCGGGAGAATATGATTCTTGCGCTACAGGTCATGCGCGGATTCTTCAAGCCGTTTTCAAACGCTCAGGCGCAAGCTTTTGTTGATGAGTATGTTGCCCTGCTAGACATTAAGACGCCCTCTGCGGATACTCCGATTCATTCTCTGTCCGGAGGCAATCAGCAGAAGGTTATTCTCGCCCGTTGGCTTCTCACACATCCCGATTATCTGATCCTTGACGAGCCGACTCGAGGTATCGATGTCGGAACGAAGGTTGAAATTCAAAAACTCGTCCTGAAGCTCGCATCCGAGGGCATGAGCATTACCTTTATCTCTTCTGAGATGGAAGAAATGCTGCGAACCTGCTCCAGATTGATTGTCATGCGGGATTTGTACGTGGTTGGAGAATTACGGGGCGAGGACTTAACGCAAAAGAAGATCATGCATACGATTGCGGGGAGTGTAGGATAATATGGACAGAAGTAAACAGCTTGACAAAAACCGTTTTCTATCTTTTCTTAAATCCGTACCGCGGCACGGATTGTTCATTCCCATTATTTTTCTACTGCTCCTTCTGACTTTGAACGTATTTATCAATCCGGGCTTTCTAACCGTTATCCTGAGTGCAGACAGCGGCGGTCATCCTGTTCTGGTCGGCAACATCATCAACATTCTTTCCAATGCAACCGAACTCGTCATCCTGGCAATCGGGATGACACTTGTTACTGCTTCGTCCCGGGGGCAGGATATCAGCGTTGGTGCAACGGTAGCGATTGTCGGCGGAGTCATTATGCGCGTCTTGTGCGGAACCGAGACACAGCCGACCGAACTACATGCACCGGTTATTGTAGCACTTCTGCTCGGATGTCTGGCCGGAATTGCTTGCGGAGCATTTAATGGATTATTGGTATCAAAATTCAAAATTCAGCCAATGGTCGCGACCTTGATTCTCTTTACGGCAGGGCGTTCCATTGGATCCTTTGCTATGGGGGGACTCAAGCCTAAAGCAGCGGAATCTTTTGGCTATTACGGTAATTTTATACCGGGATTTCCGATTCCGGTTCCGATCCTGATTACGATTGTCATGATTGTCATTACTGCGATCGTGCTCAAGAAGACAAATCTTGGCTTATATACGAGAGCCGTTGGTTTGAACGACAGAGCCTCCAGTCTGAATGGTCTCAATCCGGCACGAATTAAGATGTTGACGTATATTATTCTTGGTCTGTGTGTGGGAATCGCCGGATTTGTTCAGTCAAGCAGAGTACAGACGGTTAATCCTTACACGATCGTGCCGAGTATCGAGATGGATGTTATCCTGGCGGTAGCTCTCGGCGGCAACTCTCTCGGAGGCGGTAAATTCCGAATGACCGGCTCTATTATCGGAGCATATACCATTCAAACCCTGACCTCAATGCTGACAACACTAAACGTAAATACGAACGCGGTTCCGGTCTTCAAGGCCGTGATTATTATTGTTCTGGTTATTATCCAGACACCATTGGTGAAGAGCTTCTTCAAGAGCAAAGTCGCGCTTACCGGGTCAGCACCTGTTCAGGGAAAGGAGCGTGGCTGAATTGAGTAATCTTCAAAACAACCTAAAAGCAGAACAAAGCGGAATCAATTATTTCCGCAACAAGTTAAAGCAAAGAGAGCCATTTTCCGACACGTCTTTTCTGCTGACAATTACGATCACTTTGTTCATCCTTATTTATGCGCTGGCAATTATATTTCTTGGTGATAAGGGCTTCGATAAGATCCAGATGCTTATGAACCTCTTCAACGAAAATGCGGCGCTTATCGTTATTGCCTGCGGACTGTCCATTGTCATGATTACTGGCAGTATCGACATATCTGTCGGCGGCACAACGGCCCTCATTTGCACCTCGTGCATCGTTTGCTTAAACAACTATAACTTCGATTTTTTTACCGCGCTTCTCCTCGCGTTGGGAATCGGCCTTGCCTTTGGCTTTATACAGGGCATTCTCATAGCATATTTAGATATGCAGCCGTTTATCGTTACTCTTGCGGGTATGTTCCTAGGCCGGGGACTGGTTGCTTTGATTGAGGTAAATCAAATTCAGGTTGCAAACGCAGGTTTTGAGGCACTCTCCGGCGCACGCATTATGGTTCCCTTTCTTGGAGACGTCAATAAAAAGGGCGTGTTCATTCAATCCAAATTGGAGTATGGGGTAATCGTAGCATTAATCATCGTTGGTTTAATGTTATGGTTTCTCAAAAAGACAAAGCTCGGTCGAAATTTCTACGCTGTCGGTGGAAATGCCCAAAGCGCTCTGATGCTTGGCATCAACGTCAGGAAGACCAAGTTCCTGGCACATTTACTCTGCGGACTCCTTGCAGGAATCGGAGGATTTCTTTATCTGTTCCATACACGATCGGGATCAGTGCAGCAGGCTACGGGTCTTGAGATGGACGCCATAGCAGCTTCCATTATCGGAGGAACACTCCTTACCGGAGGCGTGGGCAATATTTTCGGGACATTATTTGGTGTGTTGACAACGGGAATTGCCCTGCTCGTTGTAACCGCAATCGGCAGTCAGGATCCCTGGTGGCCGCAGATTACTCGAGCAGCTATGCTATGTTTCTTTATCGTCCTCCAGAGCATCATTTGCTCGAGAAAGAAAACGAAACAGTAAGACATTTTTCTTCGCTTTCAATCGTTAGTCCCCTCTTTAGTCCGCAGAGAACGAGAATTTTATTGATTCTCGACTCTGCGGATTTCTTTTCGATGCATTAAAATCGGGAAGGCAGAAGGAATGATATGCATAGCCGGACTCAGAGCTTTATCGGAATGCGCGAAAAACCTCCAGGGAGGGGAGGACGTCAATGCGACAAGCAATTCTTACGATTTCATCTTATGCCTGCACACCGTAAGTCTGTTCCCAAGAGTAATCGCTCCTATAACCTCCTTCGAGTAGGAAATCTTAGGCGGGATAAAAATGACATCACTTACTCTAATCTTATCGATGCTATCAGGAAGATGTATTTTACCAAGATTTGAAATACCTATATCACTTTTTTTCTTGTCGGAATAACCCATAATTTCAGCCATTTTCTCAGATAAGCTGTCCGAGTAACATCCGTGCGACTGTAAAAGCACTGAATCTATTAGGGTAGGGCATAGGCTGGTTAGAAACAGCAAAACAAAGTATTTTTTGTTTGCACGATTCAGCCTTCTATATATTTGCCTGTGCATTTCGGCAAGGTTTTCTGCAAAGGTCTTGTTGTCATTATATGGATATTCTACGGAAATCCCAGAGGTCTGATTAGACATGCTATCGTTATCCTCGCGGATACTAACGGGAATACCGGTAATTTTACTTTCCTGGCTGTTTTTCAGCACGTCTGTAACCAAAATACTGTTTATGGTCGCACCATTTACACACTGTTTTTTTAGCTCGTCTACGTTGTAAGTTTTTATATCAAAATCGGAAGAGTGGCAGCTCCAGTATTTTTCATGAACAGCGTAATAATCGTCCCAGCTGAAGGTCTTGTTTTTTTTGAGCCATCTACTGTTCATGCTCTTTACAAACATCTTTATCCCGAAGGGAAGACTGGCACGCTTGATGAGATAATCATAATCAATCAATAACAACGGCTTAAAGACGGGTGTTTTTCCGTCTAGACTGTAGAGAATGTCCTTGATCAGAATAAGCATTGATTTCCCGTCACCTGCAAGATGATGAGCATGAATCAAAAGGGTTATTTCGTCGCTTTCCGTGATAATAAACGTCCGAACAAGCTCGCCGTCTTTCAGATCAAAGGCCTGTTTTTCGCTTGCTTTTATGATTTCTTCCCAGCTTCGATTGTCGATTATAATATTACAGCCACTTTCGCCAAGTCTTTTATAATATGCTTCGCTATTATCCTCAAGAACGATTTTTGACATCGTACTTTCGTTTGCTGCATAGGCTGTTTGAATCGATGCTGAAACCGCTTCAGTTGAGACATTATTTGCGATTTTGACAACCATCGAAATATAGACATTCGGCTCAAAGAGGTTTGCTCTTTCCGAGGTTATGCACTTTTTCATCTTCATACTCCAATGTATTTCCGGATTGAATTTGTCCATATTTTCATAACAAGCCGCTGAGGCAGGAGCTTGACGTTAAGATGCTGACACTTTACATACAACGAGCACACCGACATATCCCGCTTCTTCCGTGCGTGCTTTAACGCCGTCTTAACAACTCTCTTGGCTGTTACAATCCCCGGAAACTTAATCTTTCTGGCATGTGCTTCCTTTGACAGCATATCCGTATCTACCCACCCGGGACAAACGGCAGTGACGGTAATTCCTGTTCCCTCCAGCTCAATATTCAGCGCTCTCGAATAATTGCGCTCAAAGGCTTTTGAAGCGGCATAAAGATTCATATACGGGTTGGGTTGAAAAGCACTGGCAGAGGAAGTATTCAGAATGTTGCTTCCCGATTTCATATAGGGTATGCAGATATTACACAGAAGAACAGGAGCCTTACAATTTACGTCAATGGTACGGATGATCTCATCCTGTGAAAAATCCTTGTATGATGCCATTCTCGCAAGACCTGCATTATTGATAAGGAAACGCACCTGCGGCTTCTGCTCGAAAAGCATGGCACTTATTTTCTCAATACTGTTGATGTCCGATAGATCAGAAGGAACCGGCACAACTTTATCGCCGTACTTTTCGCGAAGTTTATTAAGCTTATTCTCATTTCGGGAAACCGCCCATATTTCGTCAAGCTCATATCGTAAAATTTGCTTCACAAATTCCTCGCCGATACCGCCCGATGCTCCTGTTATGATTGCGATAGTCTTCATTTTACTACCGTCCGTTCCAGATCTTCTGCTGTAATCATTTCATACTGCGTTGTGAAAAGACTCTTCAGCGCGTAAAGGTACACAACACCCCAGTAATAGTCCGAAAGCTTCATTGCTGAGCCGCTTACCATGGTGTCCTCGATCTGGCCTTGTTCGATAATTTTGGCGGTACAGGAGTATAACTCGCTCTGGTAGCATGTGTCAGCAGAGGCGAAATCCTTACTTTTCTCGAGCATAATTTGTGTGTTCAGTGCGATTTTCGCCGCAAACATTTCGTCGATTTTTAGCTTGTTCATAATCGATTCGGACAGGCGGCGAAGCTTTACCTTTGCGGATACAGAAGAGTGTATCAGCAACTTCAATTGATTCACTTCCGGTTCGCAATCGGCAATACGGAGTATCTCCTGAAACAGCTCTTCCTTTGATTTAAAATATACATATATTGAGCCCTGGGCTATTCCGATATTTCGGGACAGGTCGCCTATTTTCGTTCCGGCAAAGCCGTTTTTAGCAAAAAAAAGCATTGATTTCTGCAAAATCGCGCTTCGCATTTCATCTCTGATTTCCTGACATCGTTCCTTTGACTTCGGCATCTTATCCCTCTTTCAATCAATGAATGAAAATATATTCATACATAAAATATCACGATCTTATCAAAATGTAAAGGGAGGATAGTGATGAACATCTCTTCCAATTGAATTCATTGTGATACATGCGGCGATCAGAAACAGACAGGTCGATATGGCGACACTAACGAGAATCTGACGGATATGACAACACCTACCTTAACATTCCGAGGAAATGTAATGTTGCATATAATATGAATGTTCATATCATGTAGTCAACAAGCGAAAACACCAACATATTATTTTCGTGGAGTATTAAGCGGATTTTACTATGTTTTGCAAATAAATGATGTCTAGATGGCCTAATCACGCTACAATCATTAGACAAGCGATGTCTCATCTCCGAAAACAAAGCATTGCTCGCTTTTTGTCCTGTTTTCCGGAACAAGTGGAACGTATGCTTACTTCTGAAAGGAGGTCTCAGCGACCTATGGAACAGCAGAAAATCGGAAACTTTATTAAGGATCTTCGAAAAGAGAAGGGTCTTACACAGGAGCAGTTCGCGGAGCAGTTTCGTGTGTCCCGGAGAACGGTGTCGCGTTGGGAGACCGCCAGTAACATGCCGGATCTGGATCTGCTGATCGAGATGGCGGATTTTTTCGAGGTGGAGCTCCGTGAATTATTGGATGGAGAGAGGAAAGGCGAGATAATGGATAAGGATTTGGAAGATACCGTCCGCAAAGTGGCGGATTATAGTAATGAAGAGAAATTTCGGGTAATGAGACGGCTGAATGTGCTGTTTTTGATCGGGCTTCTCGTAAACGCCGTGTGTTCGGTACCGTTCGCTGATTATACCGATTCTACTAGGGGCGTCCTTGATGGACTATCTAAAGGGTTTTCGACAGGCCTGATTCTGATCGGAGTCATTATGACGAGCAGGCAGGCTTCCGGGATTACGTCGAGAATCCGTACGTTCAAGAGGAGACTGTTTCGCAGAAATTGACGGGAAAGAGGATCCGAAACTCCGTTGATCAAGAGTGGCGAAGGACGTGAGTTTTCTCGAAAAGGTGGATTCAATTGCATTCATCCAGTCAGAGTCTCTGTACTCAGGAGATTGGATTCTTCGCGATGATCGATTCCACTATTCTTCGTCGCTTATTCCATGCAACTTTCAAGGAGCGCAATCGCCTCGTTGATGCTGGTGTCCAAGATCTCCTGGGCCTTCTCAAAATCGGGATACTTCTCATGTAAGCGATCGTGAACCTTAAGGAATCCGGCTTTACCATGTCTGGCGATAAACAACGCCTGGGCTTTGCAGGCTGTAGAGCCGCAGTTTTCAATTGTATAGAAGCCGGTTGTACATGTCGCGAGATCCGCGCATTCGTAGCATCCGTCGAGGCCTTTCTCTTTGCAGCACTTGACGTTCGGGCAAATACCGCCCTCGCTGATTGTGGCAAAGGAGCAGCAGTTGTAATCAGACCGGCAAGAACCGCACCATTGTCCGAGGAAGCAGTGATTGCAGGAGAAGCCACAGTAAGCGATTGGATCCTGGCCCTCTCGGGCGACGGCGACGAGGGCGGCTTTCTGACGGGAGCAATTCTCGATCCTGGCACCGTTATCTCCGTGTACGAGATCGAAGGAATATTTCTTGAGCGTCTCGCAGGGAAAGTTCTCACACTCACCACAGAATGCCTTGCCCTTGGCGATGGCGCATTCCGCCACATCGCAATGACCGTGGAAAGGCTTGCCTTGTGTGGCGACGCATCCGCCGCAGTTGCATGGTTCTTTGTGCTCGCATGTATCACAGTCCAGTCCGCAATAGGAGGTTATGTTTGGCTTCTGCATCAGATGACCTCTTTTCTTGTTGTATACCTTCTTCAGGAAGACCCTCTGGTTCGTCGGATCGAGCCCGATTGTACCCTTGAATCTACTGCTTATCATTCAAGAATAGTATATACTGAGGAGAAATTGTCTGCCAGGTTAACATTTACGATAAAAGTCCTAAAAGGCAAATAACACGGAAAGTATAGGAATACTATTTACTAAAAACAGAGTCAAACATAATCATTTATCTTCTGGAATTCGATTTGATCATTCGACATATATTCCGGATTTTCGGTATTGTCGCCACAAATAGAGTGCGGAGATGAAATCGAGAAAAGGGGTAGCCTGGAGAATGACATAAAGCAGAAGACGGCCGGAACTGATCGAACCATATGCTTTGAGTAACTTTAACTTGTAGGAATTTACCGCGGCTCCGAGAAGCACGACCACATAATAAAACAATATGCCCCATGGACTACCGGAGTAGATATATGAGCTGATCCCGACAATCAAGGTCAACACTTGAGGAATCAAGTGCACGCTCTTGACGAGAAGAATATAGCCGGCACAAAATCTTTCCGAGAAAGGCATATCGGTCAGGTTGGAATAGCGTTGTTGCATGAATATGCTCTCGCCTCGCTTCTGGATTCTGCGGGCTTCGATCGCAGAGACGAGATCGAAAATGCCAATCAAAGGAAGCGAATAAAGTTGACCAAAAGTATGATTTTTATTGGTTCGGAAATGTATTGCGGCGCGACGGATGATCCGAAAAGCAACATCATGAGGATTTGATTTTCCGTGATGCCCAACAACAGGCCGGTAAACGGAAGCAATAAGATAGGAAGCAGAATCAGTTCCTTGCGTATGTTCACTTTGATACCTCGCGAGATTCTTTTCCAGATTATTGTAAACAGATATAATCAGTGGTGTCAAATGACGATAAATCGTTGCCATACGATTTATAACCCCCCCAAAATCAATATACAGAAAATACAAGGGTACGTATGCATAGATGCATTGATCGGTAAGAGGGCTAACCGCTTCGGCATAGGATTGTGCGACACCGGAAGAGATAAAAACAGGAGAGAATTATGAATATGTTGGAAGAAACTTTACGTAAGAAGCTTTTCGAGCTTCAGGACTTAGGATATCGCGACTTTCACGCAAGGCTGATGCCGACCGTCGATAAGGACAGGATTATCGGCGTACGAACTCCCGCGCTTCGTGCTTTCTCTATCGAGTTTTCTCAGACCGGGGACGCACAAGGGTTTCTTCAGATCCTGCCGCATCATTATTATGAGGAGAATAATGTGCATGCGTTCCTGATCGAGCGGATCGGAGTTTATGAACCGACAGTCGAGGCTCTGGATCGCTTCTTGCCATACGTCGATAATTGGGCTACGTGTGATTTGATGAGCCCGAAGATCTTCGCGAAGCATCGTCCGCAAATTCTCGAAAAGCTTCGCGCAGACTGGCTTCATTCACCGCACACCTACACCTGCCGGTACGCAATCGGAATCCTGATGCGCCACTTTCTAAGAGAAGCCTTTACACCTGATATTCCAGAACTCGTTGCGTCTGTTCGCTCTGAGGAATACTATGTACGAATGATGATTGCATGGTTTATGGCATCGGCTCTTGAAGCGCGTTACGAGGAGACGATCTGTTACCTGACGGATCACCGGCTTGATCCGTGGACTCACAATAAATCGATTCAAAAAGCCATCGAAAGCCGGCAGATCTCCGACGAGATAAAGATTTATCTGCGTACGCTGAAGGTTAGAAACATAGGGGAACGTTGATCAAGTTTTCGGTCGGATTATAGGAGTTTTTGCAAATGAGTATTATTGATACTTTGGAATGAATATGGAGGTAACATATGCCGGATTGGAGAAAACCCACATTCGATGAGGCTCAGATTGTTCTGAAGCACGAGAGGAAGAGAATCAAAGCCTCAAGAGACTTCATTCTTTTTATTCTGGTTGTTCTCTTTGCTTATCCGGCATTGATGCTTCTATCATTAACATCTCCTGATCTATCGAGGATCGAAGCAATCCTGGGCTATGACCCCAGATATCCACCGGCTGTAGATTACAAGTCTAATCCGAATGCCTTTAACGAGCAGGAACAGCAGATAATAAGTGCCAAAGCTCAGGCACAAAAGGAAGCTCAAAACGACTCGGTGCCAAGATTTTTGGTTCTAATAGCGGTCTTTGGCGGAGTTTACCTCTCCTTCTATATACCCAATGCGATTAAGCTATCCAGCTATCGCAAAAATCAATATAAGGTAGCGATCGGTGCCTGTGTGGTTAAGCTTCATGAAAGCCCGAAAACATACTATATCACCGCTTTTTTGAGGATGAATCGACACAGGAAGGCAGGGTTTCGCGAGACGTCTTTTATGAGGCAGAACCGTATTCACAGCTATTGATTCTTCACTTGGATTCACATAAAGAATGGGGAGCAAGATTCATGCGTGCCTTTGTTATAGGTCCGCCTGTCCCCGTGGACAACAAGGATAAACCTCTGCCCAAGTTTATATATCGAACGAAGCTACTTCAAGATACGGACGCTTCGGCGGGTACGGAAGCGTCCCAATCGGACGGATATAAGGACGCACTTGAGGGCGGTGATACCCCAAGTGGTGAGGAGTGGGATCCAAACCAGCAATATGAGGAGTAGGTCAGCCTTTGAAAAGGTGAGTACGTGGGAGAGAAGGGATATAAATCTCTCGTTGCCCAAGAGAAAAAGATATGTTTTTTAAGAATATCTACCTGTTATAGGTACAAGTCACTACATCTTCCGAAACAGTGGAAAGAATTTGGCATCGTCATTGATCAGGTGATCGCCGATGACCTTGTTGATGAGAAATCCATAAAAGGCAGGCGACTGGATACGGCCCTGTTTTTGCAGTGTTTTCCAGAACTGAGCGTTCAAAAGTAGCGCCTTGTGGATTTCCCGGTGCTTGACCAGGTCGAGATATCCTGCATCATGCAGTATTTTCTCCTCGCTGGTGAAATGATCTGACAGCAAGCGGAACAGCTTCTGCAGACGGCGTGTCTCTTCCTCTTTATCATTGCGGTAAAAAGCTTGAAGCAGCTTCTCACCGGCGAGAAGGAGAGCCTTGTGTTCCTTGTCGAGCAAATCATTTCCGGATTCATATTCACTCTGCCACGGAAGGATCTCAATCCTCTCATCGGCACGGTATAGCATGTCAGACGAGACAGTGAGATTTCTTCCATTATTCTTTGCCAGATAAAGTGCCGTGTCCGCACGCGTATACCAACGCTGTAGGTCGTCCTCCGGCATCAACTCGGCGATACCGAAGCTGGCGGTGATATGACCGACTCCTTCGAATTCAAAAGCTTGCACAGCCTCGCGCATCTTCTCCGCGACCGCGAACGCCCCGGTGCTTCCTGTACTCGGAAGCAGCACGGCAAACTCTTCACCGCCGACGCGAGCTGCCGTATCAGACGTACGGCAGTTGCTTGAGAGGATCTGCACAAAGCTCGTCAAGACCAAATCGCCGACCGGGTGCCCATACTTATCATTCACGTTCTTGAAATGGTCGATGTCGACCATGAGTAGGGAGGATATCGTCCCGCGAGTCGTGAAGTCATGAACCAGCCGATTCGCCTCGTGCTCGAAAAACTTCCGATTACAGGCGCCGGTCAGAGGGTCGCAGGTGAACTCCTTCTCTAAGCTGAGGGAAAGCGAGAACGCTTCCGAAATATCACGGGCTGACGCGATGATATATTGCTGATAGGGCATAGACTTCCACTGCAGATAACGATAATCTCCGTTCTTTGTACGATATCGGTTAATGAAGTAGGGGACAGCTTCTCCCTTGTTCTGCGCCTCCACCGCCGCGATCGTCGAAGTCATATCATCGGGGTGAACAAAATCCATAATCGGTTTTCCTACAATATCGGCGGTCTCATATCCAAGTAGTCTCGAGAACTCCGCGTTGACACGAACAAATTTTCCGTTCTCATCGATAATACAGAGTAAATCTAGCGAAATATAGAAAAAAACTTCCATCGGGAACACTTCATGAATATCCTGAGAGCTCTTGATCGTCAGGCCGATATAATCCTTCCCAATCACAAAGGCTTGCCGCGGGAAAACAATAATAAAAACGCTCTCTGTGCGTTGACACAGGGAGCATTTTTTCTGGAGATCTTTTGATAAAAGAGAACTGACTACAGCCTATATCTTCACAGATGACCAGAAGTTGCCCGTGTGATACGGGAAGAAGCCGATACTATAATAGAATTGCTGAGAAGAACCTACCAGAGCTGTCTGTGCACCCAATCGACCGCATCGAGTGACTGCTTCCAGTACGACTGCACGCCCGATACCCATTCTGCGGAAGTCAGGATCGGTTGCGACCGGCTCGACCAGAGCGTACGTATCACCCTTGGCGTACCACATCCCGCAGTGAGACACATAACGCCCATCCGGAGCGACAACGGCCAATACAATCTCAGGAAGGATCTTCGGACTTGACAGCATTTCTTTCCGAATTCGAATGTCTTCATCCGACACCGGCAGAGGGCCCTGATTATTGAATCCGCGCCACATGACCTGGTTGTATTTCTCATAGTCCCATCCGTCGGCCATGCTCACAAAATGATAACCATCAGGAAGGCTGTATGTGAGCTTGTCGTTGATTCGGATCATAGCAGTATTTTCTTGCTCTGTCGTTGCAGTAAAGCCCATATCAACGGCCAGAAGCTGGAGTTCTCGATCTATGTTGTCAATGATCACACGTACCCCGTTTTTACCGGACAGGGAATCTCTCGAGTACTCCAACATGTCGCGCTTCAGATGTTCATAGCCGGGCTTGACGAATAGATACGCGTATCCAACATCAGACTCGTAGGTGGCCAACGCAACGATCCGTCCGTCGTCTTCCCAAATGCCGATCCTGTCCAGAGCCGAGCGATCAAGCATACTGTGCGTAATCATCCACTCCCAACGTCCCCAGGGGAAGCCCGGGTAGAGAAGACTGTCTTTGTTAAGTTCGCGAAGAAAATCCCCGACTTTGTGGTAATCGTCGGTGAAGAGAGGTTCCGATGTGTATTTTATTAAATGGATTGACATGTTTATCACCTCTTTATGATGATTATATCAGTTTTCTTTATCTTTGACGATATCAATGCTGTTAAACATATTCGCGCGATATTGCAACGGAGTCATACCAGTTGATTTTCGAAAAATTTCCGAGAAATAGCTCTGCCCGGCGAATGCGAGTACAGAAGAGATCTGTGCCGCGGAGTAGTCGGAATAGGCCAACATGTTTTTGGCTGTCTCGATTTTTTGCGATCGAATATATTCACTGACAGAAAGGCCGACCTCCTGTTTGAAAAGTCTTGACAGGTAGGACGGACTCAGCCCTGAATATCGGGCAAGTACATTCAGCGTGATTCTGGTGTGCAAATGGTCATAAATATAATCTACGGCTTTCGCTACGGGAACGGAGTGTATCTTTGCCTTGCGGAGGTTGCGCATCTTCCGAGTGTAATCCAGACAAAGGATCGGGTGAAGGTCTGACACCTCCTGCAGAGTCCGGCAAAGATCAATCTTCTGGATGTAGAAATCACTTAAGCTATACGCAAATGACAGATCCATTCCGCCTTCAATACAGGACCGTGCCGTTATGGCTGTTGTTATCACCAAATGATATTTGAGATTCTGAAGAGGATCCGTGGAGAGTGTCCCAAACCCCTCCTTGGCCGAGAAGGGCTGAGAAAGCAGCCCCCGAACCTTGACGGTATCACCGGTCCGGATTGCGGCATAGAACTCAAGTTCTGGTTGATAGGGTGCTCGGAGCAGTGGATTCTCCCTGCGAACATATTCTTTATAAAATAGCTCACGACCGATATTCATATCTGCCTCCGATGATTGTTTGCCGACTTAATGAACACAACGAAGTAACAAGAATCGATTGTCATCCAAAACACGATATAGACATGATGTCATAAAAACAATAAAAAAGATATATTTACGATATCGTTGGGGACATAATTATGCGATTCTGTCGGTAAGAAGAGAAACGTTCGCATTTTAAGGAGGTTCTATGGATCTGATTCGAGGAATCAATATCGGCGGTTATCTATCGCAATGTCATCATAGCGAGGAACATTATGATACCTTTTTTGAGGAGAAGAATGTCAGACAGATCAAGGCCTGGGGATTCGATCACATTCGGCTTCCTTTCGATTATGAAGTTCTGGAGGACGAAGACGGACAAACCAGGACGGAGGGTTATTCGCGGCTTCAAAGAGTGTGCGAATGGTGTCGGAACTACGATTTACGATTGATTCTGGACCTGCACAAGGCCCACGGGTACGATTTTAATGATGCGGGCGACACGGCGAGAAACAGCCTCTTTACGGATGAAGAAAATTGCAAACGATTTGTCTCCCTATGGGAGAGGATCGCGATGGCCTTTGGATCGTATGAACATGTGGCTTTCGAACTCTTGAATGAAGTCGTTGAAGAAGAGAATGCCGACGGGTGGAATGAATTGATCCGGCAGACCGTCACGGTCATTCGAGCCATCACGAAGAATACGACCATTATATATGGCGGTATTCGATGGAACAGCGCGGACGCGCTTGCGCTTCTCGATCCACCGGTTTCCGACAATATCATGTACACGTTTCATTTCTATGAGCCGCTTATTTTCACTCACCAGAAGGCTCATTGGGTGGAGAACATCGTCATGGACCGGGACATTCCTTATCCTGATACGATGGAGAACTATCGGTCTGCATCTGGTCCAATGGGAGTGAAGGGAGCTCCGCTTTGTCAGGCTAAGTCGACTCAGATGGGGCCGAATTTCATCCGTGAGATGACAAAGGACGCCGTCGACGTCGCGCGAAGCTCGGGAATCAAGCTGTACTGCGGAGAGTTCGGTGTCATCGATCAGGCGCCGCTTCCCGATACGGTTCGCTGGTTTGCCGATGTCATTGCGGTTCTTCGCGAGAATAATATAGGCTACGCGGTTTGGACGTATAAGCAAAAGGATTTTGGTATCTCAGATTCGCATTACGAACTGATCCGGGAGGAGCTTCTGGACATACTCACCGATACAACCATAGAAAGAGAGGACATCGTATGAAAAAGACAACAAGAATGATCAGTACATGCCTGCTTTTCGCGTTTGCGTTAACAATCCTTGCCGGCTGCGGCGGAAAGCCTGTCGAAAAGACTTCAATGACAACAACAGCTGAAACGACCGTTCCGGTCTTCGTAAACCAGACGAAGGCGGAGGATGTTCCTCAGATCGAAGGATACTCCATTTTATGGAACGACGAGTTCAACACAGATACGCTCGACAATGAGATCTGGACCCGCGAGGTACGTGAGCCCGGCTGGACAAATAATGAGTTGCAGGCATATACGGATAAAGAAGAAAACGCATTTGTAAAAGACGGATCACTCATTCTGAAGGCGATCAAGACAATCGATGCACAGGGGAACCCTTACTATACTTCCGGCAAGGTGAATTCTCAGAACAAGAAGGACTTTCAGTACGGTAAGGTCGTTATTTCGGCAAAAGCTCCGGAAGGACAGGGTTTATGGCCGGCTGCCTGGATGATGCCAAAGGATGAGAATGTTTATGGCCAATGGCCGAAGTGCGGCGAGATTGATATCATGGAGGTTCTGGGAAGCCAGACCAACATTGCCTATCAGACGATCCATTACGGTGAACCGCACGCGCAGCAGCAGGGAATAAAGACTCTGGACACAGGTTCTTTTGCCGACGGCTTCCATGAATACTCAGTCGAATGGGAACCGGGGGAAATGCGTTTCTACATTGACGGCGAACTCATCCATACGGTGAATGACTGGTTTACTGCGGTAGACGGTGAAGCCGACAAGCCATACCCGGCTCCGTTTAATCAGCCCTTCTTTGTTCAAATGAATCTCGCGGTCGGCGGTAATTGGCCGAAAAACCCTGATGAGACAACAGATTTTTCGAAAGCCGAGTTCCTTATCGATTATATCCGAGTCTATCAGAAGGCGTCATACGATACGAATGTAAAAAAACCCGAGAAGCAATTCCGTGACTTGACGGCTGACGGAAATCTGATTTACAACGGGGACTTCTCCGTCGTTGAGGATCTCTCCGATGAGACGGACTGGTTCTTCCTGCTCTTCAACGGCGGCGAGGGTTCCGCAGCGATCGTTAATCAGACGATGGTTATCACATCACAGAAAGAAGGAACAGAGGACTATTCCGTTCAGCTTGTGCAGCCCGAGTTGCCAATGATCCAGGGACAGAAGTACAAGATATCCTTCGACGCAAAGGCTGCGGAAGAACGTGATATGATCGTCTGTATCTCCGCGCCGACGAACGGATGGGTTCGCTATTTTCCCGATACGACACTTGCGCTTAGCACGGATTGGACCACGTTTACCTATGAATTTGAAATGACCGAGAAGGACGACAACAACGGGCGCCTTGAGTTCAATATGGGCAAGAAGGGATCGGTCGCCGAGATCTCAATTCGCAATGTGCGTATTGAGGTTATCGAATAACGAAAAACTCATTCTGATATTTTCTGCGATTCACCGGATTTATCCTTATGGATAAGTCCGGTTTTCCTTTTCATTCTTTATCTGGATAAATGATTCGAAAAGGTGAATGGGGAGCCAATCTTGCTTTGTGATGTTTGAGGATTAACAAAATATTGTATGATTGAGTTAACAAGAATTTAGCTATTACTTATAGATCAAAGGGTGGTGATTACAGATGGAGAAGAATAACACTCCGATTGATGACTATATACGCGCTCAATCCGTTGAGCTCCAACCGATACTCCTTTCTATTCGTGATGCGATTCGTGTTGTGCTTCCGGAGGCGGAGGAACGTATTTCATGGAAGATGCCGACGTTTTGGCAGAGGAGTAACATCGTCCATTTCGCGGCACACAAGAAACACGTCGGTTTGTACCCCGGACCGGCTGCTATCGAACAATTTGCCAAGGATCTTGAGAGCTTTTCGAAAAGTAAGGGCGCCATAAAATTTCCTTATGACCGCCCACTGCCGCTCGGATTGATTGCAGAGATCTCACAATGGTGTCTAAATACAGGAAATCATGCCTGAACCTTCATCATTTCCACAAAAAAGGAGAACTATCATGACAAATTTATTCGTATGCTATCCGACCTGTACAACCTGTCAGAAAGCACGTGCCTGGCTTCATGCAAACAATATTTCCATCGAGGAACGGCACATAAAAAACGATCGCCCTACAGTCCAAGAGCTCTCCGATTGGATTAGCCGAAGCGGCCTTCCAGCTCGAAGATTCTTCAATACAAGCGGAATGCTTTACCGTGACATGGGACTCAAAGACAAGCTTTCCGACATGACCGAAGAAGACAAGATCTCCCTTCTTGCGACAGACGGTATGCTCGTCAAACGACCGATTTTCGTCACGAATTCCGTTTTGCTCGTGGGCTTTCGGGAGAGGGAATGGGAGCAGGCACT
>CAZOFY010000033.1:0-24288 GCA_964579245.1 uncultured Mageeibacillus sp. | reverse complement strand
CGTCAGAACTCCTTGGCAGCAAGGCTTTCTGGCGGCTTTTTTATTTTCTGCCATTCTCGATTGGATAACGTATTCTTAAATTTGACATCTTATCACAAGTCCGAAGCCATGCTCAAAACCCAAGACATGCGCATCGCGTATGCCGAGCGACGTCGGGGGCGACAGCTCCCACGAGTCAACCAACACGAAGGAAGCGAATGCATCGCGATGAGAGCCCCGATAATCGGGGCTTTTTCGTGTCTTTTCAAGAATAAAAATAGTATCCGTTCAGAAGATATTTTTCTTCATACTTCTTGGCCAGTGAAAACAGATACTTTTTAAGATCGGATTCGACAGAATCACGGGTCAAAACAGCCTGGGCTAATTTCTGATACCGACTCTTCTCTGCCGGAGTTGCTTTATTCTTGAAGTACCCCCACACATGTTCAGCGGCATTCACAGCATGGCCGGCATGAAACGGGCTCGATAGAGCCTCTTCTATCATTTGATACATTCTCACCGCAGGATACGAATCCTTGTCACGCAGCAACTTACGGATTGAATCGTAGCCACGAGGAGATTTCTCTAAGACCAGATATTTGTATCTTCCCCACTCTTCCTCGAGAGATCGGATGCTCTTATTCGAGGTACAGCAGATACATTTTACGGCTGAAATATTCTTATCCTTGACCTCCAGCATAATGTCGACCGGCAGTTTCTGCATGCTATGATAAAAGCTCAAAAAAGCTTCGATCGCAATCGTGTTCGCATGCGCACCAGTTCTTTTCTCGCGATTTTGTTGTGAGTAATGAATCTTTTGCGGACCGTCCTCCTCTTTCCATGTCTTTGAGCACTCCAGGATCCAGTCAATCTCTTGCCTGGACTCATCCGGCGGATTTACTTCATGATGAAGATTATCAAAAATAACCGGAGCCCCTACCTTCCTTGCAATCTCCAGAACATCGGAGATTGTGTAGAGCCTGTCATCGTTTTCCAACACAAGTCGTCTCATGATCTTGTTGTCCAGCTTCTGATATGCATCGGCAAACTGCCTTGTTGCCTGCTTTTTGTCGCCGTATGTGCCACCGATATGGAGAACAATCTTATGTCTGTTATCAAGACCCAGAACGGATAAAACGGTCGCGTGATATTCCAGATCCAAAACCGCACGTGATGCAACATCAGGTGTCGGAGAGTTCAGGACCGTGTATTGACCGGGATGCATCGAGACACGCATTCCTGAACTATTAATCTTGTCACCTATTGTTTTCAGCCGGCCGGCGAACTGAACCGTCCAGGGAATCCCTCTGGCAAGACTCGATCCGAACGGGATCAGATCCGAAGATATGCGAAAAAGTCGGATATCATTAGAAATATTGTAGTCGATAAGACTTTCCAAGGCATTCAGATTATGTTCAATCAAATGCAAGAGGTTCTTCTCCGTTGCATTTGCCTGAATACAGGTTTTCATCTCACTGCCCGGAACAGCTAAGGCAAGGCAGGCATATCCAATACTCATGATAGGATGCTCCCATACTGGTTCAAATTGAAAATAGACTATGCATCTTCAAATGACCCTATATCTTTTCACTATCTTATCAAAATTATACTAGCTGTTGATGCGGTTGTCGAAATAAAGAGTCATGATTCGTACGCAAAAAAGATTATAATGGACCATAAATATAAGAACGTGTCCAGCACTGTTTAGCATTTCTTATGGAGGAGCAATATGAAGCTGATTCATCTTTCTGATTTACATCTTGGCAAGCGAGTCAACGAGTTCTCGATGCTTGAGGATCAGGAATATATTCTTATAAAGATCCTGAATATGATAGATGAAGAGCTTCCGGATGCTGTCATGATTGCCGGAGATGTTTATGATAAATCTGTACCATCTGCTGAGGCCGTTGCTCTTTTTGATGACTTTCTTTTCCGGCTTTCTCAGCGAAATCTGAAGATATTTGTTATCAGCGGCAATCATGACTCTCCCGAACGAATAGCGTTTGCATCCCGAGTATTGGATCAGAGCGGAATTTTCCTGTCTCCTGTTTACTCCGGAGCAGTGCCTCCAATATCTCTGGCGGATGAGTATGGTGTTGTTGATTTCTTTCTCCTCCCTTTTATTAAGCCGAGTATTGTGCGTCGATTTTTCCCGGAGGCTACCATAGAGACTTATACAGATGCTGTTCGGACAGCCATATCAAACATGCCGGTTGACGAATCACATCGAAGCATACTGATTACACATCAATTTTTCGCCGGAGCGCAAGCCTGCGAATCGGAGGATTTGTCTGTCGGAGGAACGGAAGTCGTTGACACCTCGGTTCTCAATCCCTTTGACTATGTAGCTCTTGGTCATCTGCATGGCCCTCAGACCGTTGGCAGAGATACGATTCGTTACTGTGGAACACCTTTGATGTATTCTTTTTCGGAGGTTTCTCATGTTAAATCGCTGACTGTTGTCGAGCTTTTCGAGAAGAACAATGTCAGAATCACACTTCGCGAGCTGTTTCCGAGGCATCATTTACGGGAAATTAAGGGAAGCTACGCTGAGTTGACAGCTAAGTCTTCCTATAATGGTACTTCTACCGACGATTATCTCCATATTACACTAACAGATGAGGACGATATTGTTGACGCCCTCGGTAAGCTTCGCACGATCTATCCGAATATTATGAAGCTTGACTATGACAACCAAAGAACGAGGACAAATATTAACATTACAGGAGCCGACGGTGTCGAGAATAAGTCACCGCTCGAGCTGTTCGGCGACTTTTTTGAAAAGCAGAACAACCGGCCATTGCTAGATGAACAGAAATCCTTTGTATCTTCACTTATCGAGAGAATATGGGAGGATAAGAGATGAGACCGGTCCATTTATGTATATCTGCCTTCGGTCCCTACGCAGGCAATACGTGTATCAATCTTAATGCGCTTGGCCGAAGTGGGCTTTACCTGATTACAGGAGATACCGGTTCCGGCAAGACAACGATCTTCGATGCCATTACTTATGCGTTATTTGGCGAGGCGAGCGGATCGAACCGCGAGCCGAATATGCTGCGATCCAAATACGCGAATCCGGAGACACCAACCTTTGTAGAATTAAGGTTTACCAATAGCGGAAAGGAATATCAAATCCGCAGAAATCCGGATTATGAGCGCCCGTCAAAGCGAGGAGACAAGAATACACTTCAGAAAGCCGAGGCAGAGCTTATCATGCCTGACGGACAAGTCATCACAAAGATCAAAGATTGTAACGAGGCGATCAAAGACATTCTTGGTATTGATAGAAACCAGTTCTCTCAAATAGCGATGATCGCTCAGGGCGACTTTCTGAAGCTTCTTTTGGCATCAACAGAAGAACGCAAAAGGATTTTCCGCCAGATTTTTAAAACGGAGCTGTTTCAGAGTCTTCAGGAAATTCTTAAAATGGAGGCAAGCTCATTAACAAGAGAGTGTGAGGTATTACGCAATAGTGTTCGTCAGTATACCGACGGGATTCTCTGTGACGAGAATGATGTTCTTTCTGTTGAGCTTCGAGCGGCGAAACTGAATCCTGCCAATTCTAGCGATTTATTGACTGTTCTTGACCGCCTTATTGAAAAAGATCAGAGCGAGATCCTGGATCTTGACGAGAAACGAAAGGCTCTGGACGTTTCGCTTTCGATTAGTAATAAGCAGCTTGGAAAGGCCGTTGAGATTCATAAGACGCGAATAAGTCTTATGGAAATTAGCAAGAAACTGCCCTTGATTGAAACATCTTTATCTCTCGCGAAGGCTGAACTTGAACTGGAAAACTCCCGCGAGAGTGAGCGAGTTCAATTAAGCGAGCAAATAACAACAATCACATTCACTCTTTCTCGATATGATGATCTGGAAGCGAAAAGATCCTCTTATCTGCAAAATGCAAAGGACCTCGAGAATAAGAAGCGTGATTCTCTTGATCGACAGAAAGAATTGTCAGAACTGACAGAACGCTTGAAGACGTATAGAAATGAATCGGAAGGCTTAAAGGATGCTGGTCTGGAAGCGGAATCCATTAGCGGCAGAATCCGTGTCACTCAAGAAAGAATCAAGCAACTCTCTGATCTCTCGAAGAGCAATGACGAATACCTCAAGCTCGTAAGCGAACAAGAAAATCTTCTGATCATGTATAAGAAAGCCGTCGAAGAGGCAAGTACAAAGAGGACCGAGTACCTTCGTATGAATCGCCTGTTTCTGGATGAACAGGCCGGAATTTTGTCAGCCGGTCTGGTGGATGGTCTCCCCTGCCCTGTTTGCGGATCGACAGAACATCCTAACCCGGCTGGAATGTCGAAGGAGGCCCCCTCTGAAGTCCTACTGGAGCAAGCCAAGCAAACCCTCGAGTATGCGGAATCCTCTGAGCGGACACTCAGCACGCAGCTCGGGACCCTTCGCGGCGTGATTCAGGCAAAGCAGGAGGAACTGACAAAAAAATCCTTGGATATAATCGGTACCTCTGATATAGATCATGTCTCTGATGAGATTGCCTCTCACTTCAAGCTGGCCGATGCGGAACATCAAGCATTATCAAAGAAACATCATAAGCTACTCTCGGATCTGGCAAGAAGGGACCTGCTCAATGATTGGATGATCAAGTCAGAGCTTAAGCAAGAAGAGCTTCGCGACCTGGTAACCCGTTCGACGCAAGAAGCAACAGCTCTTGAGGCTTCTTTATTGGAGTCGGAAAAGGCTATGGTCGAAGCATCCGGCATGCTTTTCTTCCCTGATAAGAAATCAGCCACAGAGCAGATTGATCGTTTAAAGAAGGTTAAATCAGATTTGCTGAAGTCACTCGAGCAGGCAAAAAAGAATTACGAAGAAGCAAACAATTCCCTCCTTCATTTGAAGGGCCAGGAAGAGAGTCTCTCAAAAAGTCTAAGTACCGCCGAGGAGATTGATGAGAAGGTGGAAATGGAAGAGAAACTCCGACTGGAAGAGGAAAAAAAGAAGTGCGAGAATGTATACTCTGACGTCGACCTTCGCTTGAAGTCGAATCTCCGTGCCAAGACAAACATACAAAAGCAGGCCGGTGAACTGATAGCTGCAGAGTCCAAATGGTCATGGGTCAAGGCCTTGTCCGATACAGCGAACGGTACGTTGAGCGGAAAGGAAAAGATCATGCTGGAGACATACATTCAGATGACGTATTTCGACCGTATCGTTGCACGTGCAAACACAAGATTCATGAAGATGTCCGGTGGCCAATATGAATTAAAGCGTAGCACGGAAGCGGAAAACAACCAGAAACAAAGTGGTCTGGATCTCAGTGTGATTGATCATTACAACGGCAGCGAGCGAAGTGTAAAAACGCTCTCCGGCGGCGAATCCTTCAAAGCCTCTTTATCTCTCGCTCTGGGTCTTTCTGATGAGATCCAGTCATCCGCAGGAGGTATCCGGCTGGATACGATGTTTGTTGACGAGGGATTCGGTTCACTCGATGAAGAGTCGCTGCGGCAGGCAATCAATACACTATCCGGATTGACTGAAGGGAACCGTCTTGTCGGTATTATTTCTCACGTATCAGAACTGAAGTTGAAGATTGACAAGCAATTGGTTGTTACCAAGGACACCAGCGGAGGCAGCCATGTTGCTGTTGTTGTTTAGGTTCATGATTCCCGGGGGATCTTTTGCTTGAGGAATCGTTTATAATACAATCTCCCGGATCACCTCGCCGGCTATGATCAGTCCTGCCACGGAAGGAACAAAGGACACGCTGCCCGGAACTCGTTTTCGATTTGCGGGCGTGTTAGTGTCTTCGCACTCGCAGCTCTCAATCTCGGAGCACGGATCATCGTATCGTATCGGAACCTCCTTCGAATAGACGACTTTTAACGAGGATATTCCACGCTTTCGCAGCTCGCGGCGCATGACCTTCGCCAGGGGACAAACAATTGTCTGATAAATATCCGAGATTTCAAATCGTGACGGATCAAGCTTATTACCAGCTCCCATGCAACTGATGATCGGGACACCTTGGAGCTTCGCACGCTCGATCAGAAGTATCTTGGAGGATACCGAATCAATTGCATCAACGATGTAGGAGTACTTTGACAGATCAAACTTTTCCGCATTTTCTTCAGAATAGAAAACCTGATGCGTTTCTACATCGGCATCGGGCCAAATATCCAGAACTCGATCTCGCATGACTTCCACCTTTGAACGCCCGATTGTTGATGTCAATGCGATCAGCTGGCGATTGATATTGGAAAGGCTTACGACATCTGCGTCAATTAAGGACAGGTGACCAACTCCGGCACGCGCCAGAGCTTCAACCGTATAAGACCCCACTCCCCCGATGCCAAAAACGGCAACCGAGGATTTCTGGAGTCTATCTGTCGCTGCCTCCCCAATCACCAAAACTTGTCTTTCAAACCTTTGATCCATCTCTTTTCTCCCGTTTTATTTCAATTATATGATTCTTTTCTGATACGATTTTATCATACTGCGGATGATCCTCCGCACAAGAAAGATTTCCTGAGCAAACCACTGCATTACCGTTGGTCTTTTGACAAATATAAGATAAAATGAATAAGAACATATTCATTGACAATTTTGCCTGTACAGGGAGAATCTCATGAGGAAGCAAGCTGTAGTCGTTGGTCTGGGTTTTGCAGGCAGTGTATTGGCAAGAGAGCTGGCACAAGCCGGATATTCTGTTCTTGCCATGGAGAAGCGAAGTCATATCGGCGGAAATATGTTTGAACACACTCGTCCGAACGGCGTAAGAGTGCACTTGTACGGACCACATATTTTCCATACAAATCATAGAAAAGTTTATGATTATTTATGTAAATACTCAGATTTCTACCCCTATACTCATAGAGTACTGGTAAAAATTAAAGAACAGCTGGTACCCATTCCCTTCAATCTGACCTCCCTTCGTGCATTCTTTCCGGAAGAGAAAGCTTCCCTTTTTTTGAGAAAAGCGGGACAGTATTTTCCCGGGCGCGATCGGGTTTTTGTTTCGGAGCTCGCGAATCATCCGGATGAGACGATTTCGGAAATCGGTCACTTTGTTTTTGAGAACGTTTTTCTCAACTACACGGCCAAACAGTGGGGTCTTCCCGTTGCTGAAGTCGATGATTCAGTTCTAAACCGTGTTCCTGTCGTATTAAGTGACGATGATCGTTACTTTTCGGACGAGATTCAAATGATGCCCATGGACGGATTTACGCCTATTTTCGAAAAGATGCTGAAGCATCCGAACATTCACATTTTATTGGATGCAAAGGCATCTGACCATATCATGCTGGATGAGACAAGAGGCAAAGTCCTACTGGACGGTGTACCTTTTGAGGGCCCGCTTATATATACAGGACCGATTGATGAGCTGTTTTCTTATTCGCTCGGGACGCTCCCTTACAGAAGCCTTGAGATGGTTTTTGAAGATTTGAATACGGATTTTTATCAGGGTGCGGCAGTTGTTAATTATCCGAACGAAGAGGATTTCACGCGGATTACCGAATTTAAGCACCTTACGTTACAAATTGTCGTCAATCATACGACAATTCTCCGTGAGTATCCGAGAGCATTTCGACCCGGAGGCTTTTTCCAGCCCTATTATCCGATTCCCGGTGATTCAAATCACGACCTGTACGAGCAATATGTCGATTTATCAAAGCGAATCTCGAACCTTCATCTCTGCGGACGTCTTGCTGAATACAGGTATTACAATATGGATATGGTAATCCTGCGAGCTCTGCAGTTGTCTGAGGAGATCATTCATGAGGACAAGACAAAGAACAAGAAGAAAGGGTAAGACAATGGAGGAGGATTCTCTATATATCATCATTCCGGCTTATAACGAGGAGATGAATATTGATTCTGTTGCCAGGGAATGGCATGAAGTTGTTGTTCGGTCAGGACCTCTTTCCCGACTGATTATCATCAACGATGGCAGCAAGGACAATACGTTTGAGCGGCTCAATGAACTTACCAAAGAACTTCCTCAATTATATCCTGTGAATAAGAGCAACGGCGGTCACGGTGCGACAGTTCTATATGGTTACCGGTACGCGGTAGACAAGCGTGCTGACTACATTTTTCAGACAGACAGTGACGGTCAGACCTTACCTTCTGAATTCTCTTCGTTTTGGGATAAGCGCAAAGAATATGCCGCGATTATCGGCAGCCGTAACAAGCGGCAGGATGGATTTTCGCGCGTGTTTGTCACGAAGGTCCTGAAGCTGGTTCTTCGACTGATATTCGGGCTCAAAATAACAGATGCCAACACGCCATTTCGTCTTATGCGGCGTGACATTCTCGAGAAATACCTTCCAAGAATCCCTCAAGATTTCAATTTGACAAATGTCCTCTTGACCGTATTACTTTTGGATAACAAAGAAAATATCCTGTTTCTGCCGATTACCTTTCGCCCGCGTCAGGGCGGCGTCAACTCGATCAACCTGAAGAAAATCTTCCGTATCGGACGTCAGGCTGTGAAAGATTTTCGCCAGATAAAAAAGAGTATGAAGCAACCATAACCTTCCTCTGAATGTAAAAAACTCCGGTTCGTCTGCTTTAAGCAACGAACCGGAGTTATTCTATGTTTGTCTTTAGATCAGCTGTTCTTAACGATGACACCTTCCATAGCATCTGCGACATTTTCACATGAATCCAAAACATCCTCGAGTGTTTTGAATATATTCTGCCACTTGATGACTTCGATCGGGTCTTTCTCTTCCGCGAAAAGCTTTTTCATAGCCAGCTGATATAGAACATCGCCTTCTTCTTCAATGTGGTTGATCTCAACAAGCAGTTTCGGCAGTTCCTTTGACTTCTTGAAGTTCTTGAATTCAACCGTCGCAGCTACTATTGTCGAGCAAGCCTTTGTAATGAGATTAACCAAATCGATAGCCGGGTATCTTACCGTTCTCACGGAGAGCATTTCCATCATGATGGAAACCTCATCGATTGCGTCAATGGAATCTTCAATATTACGTGCGATTTCAAGAATGTCTTCTCTCTCAATCGGGGTAATAAAGCTTCGATTCAGGTGGTGATACAAGACATGATACTGTTCGTCTCCCTCATGTTCAATCTGATGAATCGCGATAGACTTCTCCTTCGCGTCATCCAGATTATCAAGAAGATCGTTAAGGCTTGTCGCCGCGCGGTCACAAACAGAAGCAGCCTTGATAAACAAATCAAAATAATTCACTTCTTTGCCAGCCATAATCTTGTCCCCCTCTTCGGTACTATCAGAAAATCATAAGAAAAAGCTTCGACATCAGGAAGGCGATCAAGCCGCATCCTGGAAAAGTCAGAACCCAGGCAAGTATCATATCCCGCGCAACAAGCCAGTTCACATTGGATATACGCTTCGATGCACCTACACCCATAATAGCGGTTGTCTTTGTGTGCGTTGTACTGACAGGAAAACCGTTAAGTGAGGATATCAGCAAACAAATCGAAGCACTCAGATCAGCGGCAAAGCCCTGATATCTCTCAAGCTTAACCATGTCCATACCTACGGCCTTTATGATCTTGTATCCGCCAACAGATGTACCAAGTCCCATTGTCAGCGAGCATAAAACAATCAGCCAAAAAGGAATCGTAAAGGTACCGTCGGCACCTCTGGGAGCCCATGCTTCGTTATACAGCGAAATAGCTAACAAGAATATTCCAATGAACTTCTGTCCATCCTGAGCGCCGTGCAGAAATGCCATGGTAGCAGCTCCGAAGGACTGCGCAATAGTGAATGCTTTGTTAGCTGAGGAACGACGAACACGTTTGAAAATGACTTCAATCAGCTTAGTGATGAAAAAGCCCGCGATAAAACCAACCACAGAAGAAAACAAAAGTCCGACAAGAACTTTAATCCATTCAGATCCATTAACCTGCGCATTACTTCCAAGGGCAATCGCTCCGCCGGTAACTCCGGCAATTAAAGCATGACTCTCACTGGTAGGGATGCCAAATTTCCAAGCAGCCACGGCCCAGACAACAATAGCGAACATAGACGCCGCCAGAACGGCCAATGCGTCAGTCTTCGATGCCTTCGAAAAATCAACCATGTTGCTGAGTGTAGCAGCAACCTTGCTATTGATCATTGTCATGAACAAGACACCCAGGAAGTTGAAAACAATAGCAACCTTAACCGCAGTTGACGGGGATAACACACGCGTTGATACAACAGTAGCAATGGCATTCGGCGCGTCTGTCCACCCATTTACAAAGATAACGCCTAGCAACAGGGCAACGACAATCACAATTGTAATTGACAAAATCTCACTCCCTACTCTTATCATTGCATCCAATCACTTGGCGGATTATGATGCGGTTCCTGTCCAAAGAGATAATGTGCCGTAAGCTCTCTCTATATTTCGTCATAAGAAGCCGATCGATTGCCGGATCTTGAAAAGCTTCGGCTAAGATCAGAGGGAAAGTGGTCGAGGTGAAGAGACTCGAACTCCCGACATCCTGCTCCCAAAGCAGGCGCGCTACCAACTGCGCTACACCTCGATGCGATACTAAAGAAAACTCGCAGCAGTCGTAATTATAAACGAAAGGGCGTATTAGTTCAATCGAAACGATTCGTAGATTTGTCGTTTTACATACATTTTACATTTGTTCGATAGATAAAATATTTACGACAGAGTAAAGTTTTATGAGTTTTGACAATCAAATTGTAATGAATATTGGATCAATCATCACTCCTGAAAAAAGCGATTTTCCTGGAAGCCATTTCCGCTGCTCGATTTATATAGTCCTCGGGACTCTTCACATTCGGGCATCTCTCAAGCTTTTGTCCTTTTCTTATTCTCTTGCTAATGCTTCCTGCTCCGAACCCAACGACGGATCGCAGGTCACTCATCATAGCAACATTATAGAAGCATTCGTGACCCTTGATCGAGTATCCTGTGTTCTCGTGACCGCCGAGAGTGTTTTTCTGACGGTATAGGTAATATGGGTGAAATCTCTCTAAATCAAGCTTCTCATGTGCATAGGACAGCATATGGTCCACAGAATCAGAAGAGGAATCCAGAAAAGCTTCAAATTCAGACGACAACGCCGAGCTGCGTTTCTTGGACAAGGTGTGGATCGTGATATTCTCCGGGTGCAGCAGGAGAACATCCTCTAGAGACTGGAAGAAATCTTCCTCTGACTCACCGGGCAGTCCCGCGATCAGATCCGTATTGATTGTTGAAAAGCCGACATTTTTGGCAATTTCATAGGCATGAAAAAAGTCATCCGAACTATGATTCCTGCCCAACCGTCTCAGAGTCTGATCGTTCGTCGTCTGAGGATTGATGCAGACGCGGTCGACGCCCAGTGCATGAAGTGTCAGAAGCTTCTTCTCGGTGATTGTATCCGCACGCCCGGCTTCCACAGTGATTTCCTGTAGACTACCGGATGGAATCGACGCGAAGATTTCTTTGAACAGAGCCGAGAAAGTTTCATCGTCATAAACAGTTGGAGTCCCTCCTCCGATATAGATACTCGTCGGAGATATGTTTGTTTGTCCGAAAAAGGTATGGATCTCGAAAAGCAGTGCTGCGGCATATGCGGATAGCCGGTCCTTACGCCCGGCCGACTCGTAAGAGATAAATGAACAATAGGAGCATCTTGTCGGACAGTAAGGAATGCCAATATACACAGAGAAGCTGTCAGCGGGGATCTGACTGAGTATATGATTCTCCTCCTCTGCAACACGAACGGCAAGCTCGGCTTTATCACTTCGTACAAAATACGTGTCTTGCAGATCTTTTGCACTCTTCTCTTCCGCAGCTACATGCGTCGGACGAATTCCTGTTAGAGATCCCCATGGAAATGTTCGGTTGTATATTTGCGAGAGAATCATGTATAGCTGCCGCTTCACTTCTCGTTGAACCGGCAATCGCATGGCGGACCTGTCCGTTGAGATTTGAAGGCCCAAATTCGTCGAGGTAGCTACTCTATATTCGGAAAGCTCACTGTAAATTACGATTGAGTCATCACCGGAAATGACTTCATTATCGTTATTTTGTGATGCTTTTCCCGAGAAAAGGGTCAGCAGATCGGATACGGGGTATATGTACGAATGACCCTTAAGAATCACTTTTGGCATGATCCGCTCCTTTGACATAATGAAAATAATACGAAATGATCAGATTCGTTACCTCGTCATAACTCCTTACACCGAGTTCCTGTTGATTGGCCTTCAAAAACGAATCATTAATATTCTCTGAAGTCTTCTGAACCGGTCCTTCGAATTGATCCCAGTATGCAGTATTGGCAGTCCAGTCCCTTAACGTTCCCTCCGGTATACTCTGATAGAGCTCACTATGGAGCTCGGGATCCGCATGATACAAGTCGTTCATGCAATAAACCAAAGCATATTGATATCCGCTATATTGAAAATCTACACGGTTACTTGCCAGGCAGGCCAGAAATCCCACTAAATTTGCATCCTCTTCTCTGGCTACTCCACGGACATGAGCTATTTCGTGGCATATTGTTAAGGGCAGAAATAAGTCCGGGGCATCGATGTTGACATTTGCTTCCTGAAAGAAAGGAAAATACATTCCAGTTATTCCAGTGTAAGACCAAAGATGAGAAATCATAACCGGCTTGGCAGCAACGGTATTTCCTCCAATGACCGGAAATGTCTTTGCCGCGAGATCAAGAGCTACACTACCATAGCGTAGCGTAGTGCTAAGGTCTGAGGATAAGGTCATACATCCGGCGCTGTCCTCCGTCACCAAAGAACGTGTTTCCGTTGTCTTATCCAACAGCCATTCAGTAACCTCCCTAAGCTCCTCGACCGATCGCTTCTGTGTGTCAAGATTCAAAGAGATCTGAAGCGGTCTCCTTGTATATCCGATCCCGAGGAAAAGCGTGTATGTAAATGCATTCATCGCAAAAAGACATAAAACAATCAAAGCGATTCGGTAAAGAAGAACTTTTCGATTCTTGGATTTCTTGATCTGCAGAACAAGAATAACGATCCAAATCATGCCTGTAAGCACAGTAAATATAACAAGTACTTCCGTTAACGAGAATGGTATCATTGATGTTAAGAATACAAGGGGTGCTGAAACATACGGATATACATAAAGAATATAGCTCTCCGAGAACTGCGGATATGCCGCGATAATCCGCGGAAAGAGAAGGCAAAAACCGCCAAACATTAGAATTGACGACAATAGAAGGATTTTTTTCCAAGGGAGTTTTTTACCCATGCATGTCTCCATGTTTTTTCAAGCAATTCAGAAGGACAAGATGAAATGGTGAATGAAGACATTATACAGCAAATTGTCCGAAATAATAAATCGAACGATAGTAACAGATACAGAATTCCTTACGAACGAATTAAATAAAACCCAAATATCGAAGACCAAAAAGAGCAGCCAAAAATACGGGCTGATGTACCAGGTAAATGATAAGGGAGTGTCGTCCGAGAAACGAAATCGGCGCTGTCATTCGTTGGATCTTTTCAGATGCAGACGGAAACAGGGTCTTTTTCTCCGGATAGGCGACACGTCCTATAGCCAGTCCAACCAGATAGAATCCAAGCCAAGGCAGAATCGGCAAATAATCGCCCATCGATATTGGATCACGCGGTAAAATACCGAGAGGCAGGAGCCAATACCCGGTTACTTGGCCGTAAAAAAGAGTTGTCAAACGGTCAAAAAACAGAATCAGTGCAGCCAGAACAAGGATAATGGTGATCGTTCGTCCTTGATGCGCCTTGATTTCTGTCTCGGTAAATGACTTATGACCCAGATATCTCTTCTCCAGGGCTTGAAACAACGCATATCCAGCCGTTCCAACAGCCAAAAGGTGTAAAACATTGAAAAACACATAAAGATTCGTCTTGAGAGCCAGAGACGCTCCTGCCATTGCTGCTGAAAACAATATAGACACCAGAAAAATCTTCAACGCACGTTTGGTGTTATTTCGAGAAAAGCAGGAACTGATTCCGGACACAACAACAAATGTCAGTGTCATGGAAGGACGAATCATATCATTGAAATAGATTTGATCCTGAAATGCAAAAACGTCCAGCCCAATCATGTAGCGAACGTCAAAAATAAAATGATAAAATACCATTCCGATAACTGCTAAGCCACGCATAGCATCCAGTTCAAAAGCCCGACTTCGTCTGTCCATATATACCGACTATTCTGAATACAAAGCGGCACCAATTGCCGTTGCATACTCTGATAATTCCGGGACATGAAATTGTACGTGATATAGCTGCGAAAAAACATCAAACAGTTCACGACATTGAGGGACGCCCGTCATTCTCCCAGTGAAGACAACGTCCTTAAGACCTACTGAGCGGGCCGCAAGCACAGCCATTGTCCCTATCGACTGAAAAACCAGGTTGAATATTCCAAGAGCAATGTCCTCACGAGCCACATCATCGAGCATCTTACCAAAGTTTGACGCCGTTGTGTCCATCGAAAGCCCCGGGATCTCGAATCTTGATATATCACCAATGCTAAGATCAACCTTTTGCAGACTGCCTTCTGACGCTAACTCCGTCAAATGCTCGAAATCACGAACATTAAGCATACTGTTTGCCAGGCCTAGAACCGTACCGCCACCAACACCGGAACCAATAATGTGTCGAACCACTTGTGTCCTTGCATCAACAAAAGCGGTTCCTGTACCCATACTAACGACTACGGCATGTTCTAATCCTGTCAAATGAAGACCACCCAGCCCGGTGGCCAGGAATTCCTGCACACGATATGTTCTGATACCAAGAAGATCACCGTTAGGGAACGAAGCTCCCACCCCGGTGATCATCAATCTGTCAATATCAGAAATGTGTAATCCATTCGCATCAAGATACTTTCCAAGCGCTCCGAAAGCAGAAGCAACGGGATCCGTGGCTCTTACGATCTCATACTTCGCGACTTTCTGATCAAGTACTCCAACGATTTTGGTTGTGCTTCCGCCGACATCAAGACCAATTACAATTCCCATTTGTCGGTTTCTCCTTCAAAATCGAAGTCTGTCACATAAGGTTTAGTGAGCCATACGGAAAGGAGCAACATACTCCTCTGTCTCCTGAGGGGCAGTGTCCTTATCGATGAGACTTACAGAGCGAGGGACTGCAACAAAGCTATGTGCACGAGCATCGATCGGCTTGACATTTCCGTCCATTGCATAGGTAGAACCGGAAATAAAATCAATAACTCTCTGAGCAACCTTGGCATCAACATTCTCAATGTTGCAGATAACTGTATGGCCGGCGCGAAGATGATCACAAACACGCTGTGCTGATTGAATATTGTTCGGCTGCAGTATGACAAGCTGCTGTTCGCCGGGCATAGACGACTTCAGCGGAACAACCTTCGGAGCTGCCTGTTGAGTCGGAGCAGTAAAGCTCATCTTCTCTTGCTGAAAAGCCGGTGCAGTATAAGGAGCTTCCTGTTGTGAATACTCAGGCTGTGCGGCATAGCCGTACTGATCGACGGAGGCCTCATCGTAGCCATACTCATTGTCATAATCGACATCACCATCATCGGGATATCCAGAAAACTTATCTACGAGTTTCTTAAAAAAGCCTGCCATCTTTCTTACCTCCAAATTAATACATATTATTTATCAAAACAAAGAACAGACCATGTCCGTTCAGAATCGAACTACACGGTCAGTATAAAAGTCCTTGTCTGGAGAATCAATAGAATAGGGCAACAAGTAAAGCATATGTAATTGCTTAGAAATATTACTAAGCTTTTTTGACAAATATCTTACATAAAGATCGATATGTATCAGCCGCGATGCCCGAAAATGGCTGTTCCAACGCGTATGTGCGTCGCGCCACATTGAATGGCGTCTATATAATCCTGACTCATACCCATCGATAGGACGGACCAATCCGACTCATTTTTTACAGATGCCCTGAGTCTGTTGAATAAGACCGAGGTCTGTTCGAATACATTGTACGGATCGATTCCTTCTGCTCTGATCGGAGCCATAGTCATTAGTCCTTTTACGCAAACATTGGGCATTCCATTCGAAGCAAGCACCGCGTGGTCAACATTCTGCGGCGAAAAACCGTGTTTGCTTTCTTCTCCTGATACGTTTACCTGGAGAAGGATATCCGATACGAGTCCCTTCTGAGCGGATATCTTCTGTATCTCGACCATTAAATGCAAAGATGAGACTGAGTGGATCAGTTTGCAATGACCCACAATTTGTCTTACCTTATTGGTCTGAAGTGTGCCGATCAAATGCCAGTTCGGATTAAGTCCGCTGGTATTCAATGCAGCTTCCTTTTCCAGAAGCTCCTGCACACGATTCTCTCCAAGATCAGTAAGACCAAGCTGAAAAGCAGTCTGTGCATATTCTGGCGGAAAAAACTTGGAAACACCGATCAGCGTTACAGAATCGTCAGGTCGCCCGGCCATCTGAAGTGCATCATTGATTTGCTGCCTTACTTGGAAAAGGCGCTTGCGAATCTCTTCCCGCCTCTCTTGGCTCAAAGACTCCATCACTGTTCCACCTTCTCACCTTCAGAAATCGTTTCCGGATTCGTTATAATTATTGTACTGTCATTCGGATAGTCAAATCCTTCGGCCGGCTCAATAATCGCATATTCACGATCATAATCCATGACCTTGACAGTCACGAGTCTGGCATATCCTGAAGCGTTATACATCATTTGAGCATATCCGGTTGTATAATCCACATCAATGAGTGATGCTATCGGAACACGGTATCCACTGGTGGACTTCCTGATCAGCTCAATTTCAATCGTTCGCCTGTCCAGCAAACGTTCAACACTTGAAGTCGTATGCAGAACGACAAAGACACCTTGGGAGCTCTGGATAGAACGTATGATCTTACAGTCAGGAATGACGAGTCCTTCTGCAGTCACGCGAATGGCGACCGTCGAATTTATCGGAAGATCGGTGACTGAATACCCCTCAATGACTGTGACAAAGAATTGTTCCGCATTTTGACAAATTCGAAATACCGAGGTATTTTCTTCCACTTTAATTTTACTCATCATGGAACCTTCTGACGACGCTAAATACTGTTCAAGCTCCTCCGGCGTTATTGTAGCAACAGACGAAGATGAGAGTTGTCCCTCAAACCCATCGAGCTTAAATGATACAATACCGGGTATCTCCGCGCGAAAATCATCGGCATTGGACGAAAGAGCCTTCTCGAGAGAGGCCTTCTGAGTATGAAGCGCATTAAGCTCTTCGTCTTGAAAATCAACTGTCTGCATCATGAAGTCACGCTTATCCATGAGAACTTGTATCGAAGAGGAGTACGAGACGAGATTCGTCATGGATCCTGTAAGCGAATCATGGCGGATCATATTGATAATAGGAGACATGTTGTTATCCGCTTCATCAAAAAAAGCCTGAGCACCGGAGCCTTTACCGGCATCCAGAAGCATCCTCTGTCTTTGGGCAATCTGCATTTGTACTTGGTTCAAAGAGTCTGTTGTTGATTCCGCACCATCGGGAATAACCATCGCGACAAGCTGGTCTTTTGATACACGGCTGCCTTCTAGCGCCATTGTAACGAGGGATCCCTCTGTAGGTGACATAAATACACTTTCATCTCGAATGATTAAGGCGGACGTTCCCAGGGTATGTTCGATCGTCCCTGATGTCACAAAGGCATAATGCGGCTTCGGAGCGACATAGTCCGTCACATACAAAATAGCGGCAGCAGCAACAACCATAAACAGAAGAACAACCACCCAAAGAAAAAAGGCTCGATAAAGTGTTCGCTTCCGGTTAACGTTTCGCAAGTGGTCGATCCTGCTGATCGGTGCGCGCCGGCCCTGACCGTTATCTTTCTCGGCGATTGCCCGGGATTGGCGTTCATACCCGGGATCCGCCCCTCGGTCCTGATTCACTGTCTGTCCGGAAGAAAAAAGAGTCGGTTGTCTGCCTGCTTCTGTATTCTGATGGTTAGGATTCATGAGATTCGTTCGCACTCTCGGATCTGTCTTCGGTTTCCTGTCAGGAGATCTTCGACGCTGCTGAGCCTTAGGCGAGTCTTTATCAGACGCTATGCCATGAGCCGTCTCACCAGGATACGAAGGCTTTTTTATTTTACCTTTACTGGTCTTATTTCTCAAAGTCGCGTCTTGCTGTTGTTTACGGGACGGCTCCGCACCGCGTCCACCCGAGGATGGGCGGTTCGCCGAAGGTCTCTTTCTTCCTGTTTGATCTCGATTATCCGGCATGGTTCTGAGCCCCCAGTTTCTCTACGGCGCGCATAACCGCCAGCTTTGTCTGCTCGAAAACCAAACCGCCCTGCATATATGCAAGAAATGGCGGCTTGATTGGCCCGTCAGCGGAGAGCTCCACGGATGATCCCTGAATAAACGTTCCGGCGGCCATAACGACAGGGCAGTCGTAACCCGGCATCTCCCATGGCTCCGGTGAAACAAAGGAGTCAACAGGTGAGGATGCCTGAATGATTCGGCAAAACCCGAGCAGCTGCTCTTCATTAGGAAATTGAATACTCTGAACAATATCTCCTCGAAGATCGGTTGATCCCGGAGAACAGGACAGTCCGGCATCTTCAAACAGTGTAGCCGCAAAGACAGCACCTTTCATACATTCACAAACAATATGCGGTGCCAAGAAAAGGCCTTGGGCAATCGCCCGGTTGAAGCCAAGGCTGGGTCCTACGTGACTTCCAAGCCCCGGAGCAGACGCTCTGGCTGCCGCCTTCTCAACATATTCCTTCTTACCCGCAATGTATCCGCCGGAAGGACAGATACCGGCTCCCGGATTCTTGATCAGAGAACCGGCACACAGATCCGCTCCCAAAGCACAAGGCTCCTGAAGTTCAACAAATTCACCGTAGCAATTATCAACAAAAACAACTGTGTCCGGCTTCTTTTCGCGAACGCAGCGAATGATGGCGGTCAGATCTTCTTCTCTTAAGCTTCTTCTTGTGGTATAGCCTCGTGATTTCTGAATATAGACCATACGCGTCTGATCCGTTATCGCGGCAGATATCGAGCGAAGGTCAGGCGATCCGTTATCGAGCAGGGAAACCGATCGGAATGCAATTCCGAAATCGGCGAGTGAACCAACATCTTCGGAATGGTCAGACGTCAATCTACCAATCGTGTCTCCAAGAGAATCATATGGCTTGCCCGTAACAGATAAAAGCTCGTCTCCGGGTCTCAAAACGCCAAATAGACACATGGCTATCGCCTGTGTACCGGAACTTATCTGGACACGTACATAGGCTGCTTCAGCTCCAAATATCTCCGCATACATCTGCTCGATTTTCTCACGACCTGCGTCATCATATCCGTAGCCCGTTGACGCGTGAAAATGCGTATCCGATATTCTGGCATTCCAAAACGCCTGCATAACGCGAAGCTGGTTAATCTCTCTGCGGTATTCGATCTCGGCAAAAACGGAAGAAGATCGCTGAACAGCCTCCAGAGACATAGAATATACGCGGTCTGATACGCCGTACGCACGATATGGATTCAACATCAGATTCCGTAGACCTCCTCGGATGACAGTACTCGAATACCGGCCTCACCGAGCTTCTGAAGAGCCAAAGAGGGATCGTGGACACGAATGACGACAACCGCATCGTTCGACGTTCTGCCCACATAGGCGTATAAATACTCCAAAGATAAAGCGCCTTCCGTAAGAACAGAAAGGGCGTGGTCCAACGTACCTGGCTTATCTGCGATCGCAATCGCAATGACCGGGGTGCTGCTTACAGTAAAGTCGGCCTTGGTCAGTATTTCAACCGCAGCCTCGGGCTTATCGACAATCATCCTTAAAATACCGTATTCGGTCGTATCTGCTATGTACAGTGCCCGAATATCGATATTGTTCTCTCCGAGAGTTCTTGTGACCTCGGCAAGGCGTCCGGATTGGTTTTCAAGAAAAACGTTGATTTGCTTCACCAGCATATGTAAAGATCCTCCTTTTTTCTTGTTGATTCAAGCCAATATTGTGTTTCCATTATAGCTTATTTTTTTGACATTAGATTCCTTCCCATATGAAAAGCCTTCTGGTTCATGGGAATCAGTTTTACCTTCGAAGCAAATGCTTCGGCAATCGCTTCTTCCCATAAATCCACCGGGATATCCGAATAGTGAGATAGCGCACCAAGCATGACCATATTAACAGCCCGGGCGCTCCCGGCATCTCTGGCAGCAGACAGCGCGTCAAACTCTTCCACAATTGCGTTGCCTGCAGTCGCCGCTGATATTTCAGCGTGTATCTCTTGCGGATACTGCACCTTACCCATCAATACCGGCAAAGGCTTGATTTGCTGACTGTTTATCAGCATCTTACCGTCTCTCTTCAGGAGGCTGGCCCAGCGGAGCCCTTCGAGTTCCTCAAAGCACAGCACGAAGTCTGCTGTTCCGGCTTCTATAATCGGAGAATATACTTTCTTGCCGATACGGACATATGTGATGACAGATCCGCCGCGTTGACTCATTCCATGGACCTCAGAAACCTTGACATCCAGATCAAGCTTCATCGCGATGATTCCCATCAGCTTTCCCGCTATCAGGGTTCCTTGACCGCCGACTCCGGCAAGAACGATGTTCATGCGAAGATCAGAAAGGTTAGAATATTGAAGATCTGTATCTTTTTTAAGGACGTCTGTCATATGTTCTCCCCCTCCCTGCTCAATGCATTGAACTTGCAAAGATTCACACAAAGCCCGCACGAATTACATGTCTCCTCGTCTATGACCGGTTTCTTGTCAGAACCTTCGAGAAGAGCCGGACACATCATTCGAATGCAAGCACCGCATGCTTTGCAAGCATTATAATCCACTGAAACGTGTTGTCCCTTGACGGCCCTTCCCGTCGGGACTAAAGCACAAGGTCGTCTGGCAATAATGACAGAGACACAGTCTTTGTCCAGCTCTTCCCTGATCACCTTCTGGCAGCCAAAGGTATCGGCAGGATCAACCACACGGATTGAATTGACACCGAGACTGGCGCAAAGTGCTTCAAAATTGATTGATGGGGCCGGACGTAATCGGATGCTTAATCCTGTCGATGCATTCTGCTGATGACCGGTCATACCCGTAATTGAATTATCAAGAATCAGAACGGTGATTGCGCTTTGGTTGTATACCGCGTTCACGATGTTCGTGATACCGGAGTGTAAAAATGTCGAGTCACCCAATACGGCAACTGTGTTTCTTGATGCATCTTTGTCTGTCGCCTTGTCAAAGCCGTGCGCCATACCGATAGAAGCTCCCATACAAACGCAGGCATCCATTGAGGATGTCGGAGGCAGAGCGCCTAATGTGTAACAGCCGATATCTCCGGCAACCTGAAGCTTCATCCTTGATAAGGCTAAGAACAGTCCCTTATGAGGGCATCCTGCACACATGACAGGAGGTCTTCCAGGAGCTGAGGGAAGAGTCGCGCTTCCGACAGCAAGCTCAGGACTCGCTTCCTCTGAAAGAGCCTTGCGTATCATCGTCGCGGAATATTCACCCTGGAGCGTAAAAAGCGATTTACCCTCGCAAGGAATACCGGCGGCGCGAATTTCTGTTTCCAGAAACGGATCAAGCTCTTCAACAACCACGAGTCGCCCCACCTTGGAAGCAAAGCGTCGAATCAAGTCAAGAGGCAGAGGCCAAATCAGGCCAAGCTTCAATACACTCGCGCCGGGAAGAGCTTCTTCAACATATTGATATGCGGCTCCGGAAGTAATAATTCCGATAGCCGAGGATCGGATCTTCTCTTTATGCATGCCGATCTCTGACGGACTGGAAGAAGCATCTTTAGACATACGAGTCATTCGGTCCTCGACGAAAATATGGCGTTTGATCGCCATTCCCGGCATCATAACGTATTTGTCCAGGTTCTTCTCATAGGGTCGAAGGACGATCTCACTCGGTTCGTCACAAGAAACAATCGATCTGGAATGAGACACTCTAGTGTGCAGACGAAGCATAACAGGCGTATCATATGTCTCGGATAGCTCAAATGCCTTGATCAGAAAATCTTTGCATTCCTGACTGTCAGACGGCTCCAACATCGGCACCTTTGCCGCTCTTGCGTAATTTCGACTATCCTGTTCGTTCTGCGAGCTATGCATGCCGGGATCATCTGCAACGGCAAAAACAAGTCCGCCGTTCACCCCCGTATAAGATGCGGTAAAAAGCGGGTCTGCAGCAACATTCACACCAACATGCTTCATACATGTCAAAGCACGTGCTCCGCGAATAGATGCTCCGATAGCAACTTCAGCTCCTACCTTCTCGTTTGTCGCCCACTCACAATACACACGTTCGTACTGAGCTACAGACTCTGTAATCTCGGTACTTGGTGTACCCGGGTATGATGATACAAGCTTGACACCGGCCTCGTATACGCCGCGTGCAACTGCTTCATTTCCCAAAAGGATTTCCTTCAATGTGAACCCCACCTTTACTATAAATTTCTCTCAGTCAGTATAACACAAGCCATTCATTTATCGAAAAAAAAGAACATGCACTTTCGGACAACATCAGGTTGATCCGCGACATGTTCTTTTTCTCTGATATGGTTATTGAATTACTTGATCGTATCTTGCGGAAGCATCTTTTTCTGGCTGACGGAAATCGCTATATCATATCCCTCAAATGCATGATCAACGACTTTCTTTGAGATCTTAGGTGTAATCAGGGAGACGACCGGGACGATGATAAGTCCAAAAATCATTGCGAAAGCGCCGGCGTTAATCGGAGAAGCAAGATTGATCGGAAGACCTGTCGGAAAGGTAAATCCATGCCCGAATATTTTTCCGTTCGACAGAATCAAATGCGTCACAGTTATGCCTACACCACCGATAAAACTGGCCCATACGGCTGCCTTTGTAACCTTTTTCCAGAAAAGACCATAGAGAAATGGTGCGAGGAAAGATCCCGCCAGAGCGCCCCAGGAAATAGACATCAGCTTTGTGATATACAGATTCTGGGTCCGGTACGAATAAATGGCCAACGCGCCGGATACAATGATAAAAACTCCGAGGAAAATTCGGATTGACAACACCTTCTTCTTCTCGGACATTTCTTTTACAACGTTCCCGCTGATCAGGTCCAGAGTCAATGACGAGCTCGAGGTGAGGACCAGGGAGGAAAGTGTTGACATGGAAGCCGATAAGACCAGGACAACAACGACGGCTATAAGAACCGCAGGAACCGACTTATCGAGAAGACGCGGTACGATCTGGTCAAAAAGCACGTCACCGTCAGCGTTCGTAGGGACTTCATTACCTGTGAGTACAACACGGCCGAAGCTGCCGAGGAAATAGGAGCCGACAGAGATAACGATTGCAAATACAGTTGAAATGATCGTGCCGTATTCGATCGCCTTCTCATCCTTGATCGAGTAGAACTTATGTACCATTTGCGGGAGTCCCCAACAACCAAGCGAGGTCAAAATAACAACACCGAGAAGATTTAGCGGCTCGGGTCCGAAAAAGGATGTATAAGCTCCTTGCATATCCAGGTTCGGCGCGGCAAACTTCGACATATCTGTTACAGCCTGCATGTATCCGCCGCTGTAATTGAGGACAGATGCAATAACCAGAATAATTCCGGCAAGCATGATGATTCCCTGGAAAAAGTCATTGATTGCCGTTGACATATAACCGCCAAGAATGACATAAGCGGCCGTCAAAAGGCACATACCAACAATAATCATCTCAAATCCGTTCGGTACATACTTAAGACCCAAGGCCGATGTAAGAAGATACGACAAACCATTAAATACCGAGGAGGAATAAGGAATCAGGAAAATAAAAACAATCAGGCTGGCCACAATCTGAAGTGCCTTACTGTCATATCTCTTGCCGAAAAATTCCGGCATCGTCGTAGCTTCCAGATGCTTCGTCATGATACGAGTCCTTCGTCCCATGACTTTCCATACTAAAAAGCTGCCGATCAGGGCGTTCCCCAATCCGATCCAGACGGCCGACATACCAAAGGCCCATCCAAACCGACCCGAATATCCGATAAAAACAACTGCGGAAAAATAGGTGGTGCCATAAGCAAATGCAGTTAACCAGGGTCCGACCGTCCGACCGCCAAGAATAAATGATTTGACATTTCCGGTGTGTTTTCTGGCATAAATACCAATTGCTATGGTGATAATGAAAAAAACTGCGATAAATGCAATACTAAGCCCTACTTGACCCATATCCCCTACCATCCTTCTGCCCGATTACGGGTGCTACATTGAAAAAAGACTACTTTTACATAGTAACAAAGAAAGAAAAAGAATCAATGCTTTCTAGGGAATTTTTGATATGAGAAATGAATATGGTAATAAATAGTTGGATCTTAGAACATCGATTCCCAAAAGTTCGAATGGAAGAAGAA
>CAZOFY010000032.1:0-25350 GCA_964579245.1 uncultured Mageeibacillus sp. | reverse complement strand
TGTCGACAATACTTGGCTGGTAACGGCCCGGAAAGATAGATCGTCGCCGGATTTTTATTCCTCAATAGCTCAGTTGGTAGAGCATGCGGCTGTTAACCGCAGGGTCGTAGGTTCGAGTCCTACTTGAGGAGCCATGAGAAGAAGCCATACCGTATGCACGGTGTGGCTTCTTCTCATATATCCGCATGATGTGAACCAACGATCCTGCGGTCCAAAGGGTGCCGTTCCCGAGCGCGTCCGGCGGACGCGCAAGCAAGGGAAAAGGCAGCGAAGTAGCGGGAGCAACGCGAATGGAGATGAGCGGAACGACCAAACTACGAGCCGTAGGTTCGAGTCTTATAGTACCAGAAATGAGACGGTATAATGCGTATAATTTGTAAGTACAAGTCACTCAGTCATCATTTCTTATTAGGAGGATAATGAATATGTGCGACAGGGAGTATTACATTAATGAGTTTCGAATTGCAAGAGAGAAGAAGTATTATTATTTATATGGTAAGGATCCTGAGGAAATGACTCTTGAGCAATTGAAAGATGCGTATTCCAGAATGCGGAATTATCTTTCTGATTCCAGTACGCATGATTCTTGATGGTCACAACTACATATCATAAGTCAGCTTTCCATACGTACTAATTTATCTTTTGGATGAAGATTTAGTGTGACCCATCGCGCAATCGGTTAAGCGAACATAGCCTCTACAGATTTTGAAAGGTACATTTCCAGTCTATTTGTAGAAATACATTGTGTTGGGATCGAGTCTCAGGTGCTGTAAGCCAATTCGGATTTACACAACTGTCAATAGAATCGAGATCAGAAAAACAGTAAAAATATAGCTGTTTTAGAACGCAAGATATTTTTCGCGAACGGTTCTGTTGTTGTCTGTTCTACGGGTTTATAGGTAATCAGAACAATGCCAATCAGCCATAAACAGATTAACGAGATTCCGTCTTGTCAGGCCACAAGACGGAGTCCCGTCTCAAAACATATGAGCGATGGCGCAATTATGTATACGTATATAATCGAGTAATCGCCATAACAGCAGTTATTCATCTATATTTCGAGGGAGTCTACGGTTGGATTCTTTATTCAGCTCATTCATTATGAGCGTAGAGTCAGTAAGAATCATCGTCTCGTGCTGATTCATTTATTGACAGGAAAGTATTTTCTCTTTAGGCTGATAGAATGACGATAAGAAAGGGAGTGACCGGAATGCCGTTTTCACAAGAGACGCTGGATTTTCTTTTTGAAAACCAGATGCAAGATAGCAAACTATGGTATCAGGAGCATAAGGCTGAGTATAGGAAGTATATTGCGGAGCCATTTTCAGAATTCATCACATCCTTGTCAGCAACGATGCGTGACATTGACGAGAATATCATCGTTGATCCGAAGCGTTTTTCAAAGCTGTATCGAGATACGCGCTTTTCAAAGGGAGGATCTATTTTTCGAGATAATGTATGGTGCATGTTTGCACCTACTACGGATATTTATGCGCCGTTACCGGGTTTCTATTTTGATGTCTCACCCAATGGATATGAGTATGGTTTTGGATACTACAACGCACCGGCGAAAACGATGCAGGCTTTGCGCGAGAGGATGCTTGATAACGACAGACTCTTCCTTCGAGCAAAGCAGGCGGTTGAACAGCAGGATGTTTTCGAAATGGGGGGCGATTTTTTCAAGCGGGATCGTTACCCGGATATGGATGCGTCGCTCTCCAGCTGGCTCAATCGAAAATCGATCTATTTTTTCTCGAGACATTCAGACTCGATTTCTTTGTTTGACGTGAATTTACCGCAGAAAATTGCTTCGGATTTTCGGATACTAGCCCCGGTCTATCACTTTTTCATGAAGGTGGAGAAACGATGAGAATATTGTTGTTCTGTGCCAAGGGCTTTGAGACAATGGAGTTTGCCCCTTTTATCGATGTTATGGGATGGGCAGCCGAAGAATTGTCTGTGCCGATCACGGTCACAACAGCAGGGTTCACGAGAACGGTCACAAGTACCTTTGGGGTTGAGATCACTGTCAACAAGCTGATTGACGAGGTCTCTACCGAAGCGTATGATGCCTTGGCTATTCCCGGCGGCTTTGAAGAATGTGGTTTTTACGAGGAGGTTTACGACGAGCGCTTTCTCCGATTGATTCGTGAGTTTGACCGCCTGTGTAAGCCGATTGCCAGTATCTGTGTCGCGGCGCTTCCGGTCGCGAAGAGTGGGGCTCTGCTTGGCCGCAATGCAACTACATACCATTTAGGCAACGGCAGGAGACAGAGACAACTTGCCGAGCTTGGGGCGATTGTAAAGAATGAGCCTGTTGTCATCGACCGGAACATTATCACCTCCTACTGCCCTCAGACGGCTCCCGAGGTTGCTTTTGCCCTTCTGGAGATGATGACATCAAAGGAATCTTCAAATAAGATAAGAAGAAACATGGGCTTTGCCGAAGAGAACTAGTTTATCATGTTATTCACAAGTAAAGGCATAGCGAGTCAAATCGCTATAAAGCTGATTAATCCTGTAGTTAGTCGAATACATTCCTTCGAAAACTCGCTCAAAGTCCTTTTGCCGCATTCGTGATCCATAATTTCTTTCCTGATCCTCTCCGGCTTTCTCTTGATGGTGCTATGACGGATGGAAACATTAAGTTTATTACAACGGGCAGCTATTTCAGTTTAAATGTTTTTGCACAGAATTTATTCACGCAAAGAAGTCCTACGACAAAATAAATCGCAGTGGTAATGATGATGATTGACATATAAATCCATATATTGACGTGCGACATCTGTAAATTCATATAAGCCAGAAACCAGACAAATGCTTGTACGTATCCAAACAACTTACTCTTCACGCCTAATTCGGAAGTATAGGGCTGAAGGATGTAATAGATAAAAAGATCGTGAAAGGAAAAGAACAGCCACATCATTCCTAATGTCACGAGGTAGGGAAGAATCATCGACCAATCAATGAGTCCGGGATCTTTTGATTCAACTGCCCCCGAAAATACGTCAGTCAGCAGTGCAAACGCAGCGACGAGAGAAAACGTCGGCGCGTTATAAAAAAGAATGGTTCTCAGACGCAGATAAAAGTTGGGAATTACTACCTTTGGATCTCGATAAAAGGGGTAGCTGAGCATTGCAGAATCACAGTTTGCAAACATGGCTGATGTTGCGGTGCGCCCCATGGAAAGTGTGTAGAGGAAGAAGAAGCACATCGGCAGCACTCGAAAAGCAAATTCATTCATTGTCTCATCAAGATCCGGTTCTGATTCGAACGATCCATTCCAAATCAAAAGCAAAGCACATAATAAAACTCCTCCAACCAAAGCAACTCGCCATATCACCCGTTTTGAAAAAAACTTGCGATGACGGTAAAAGAAAATCTTATTAAAATACGCATACCCGGATAAATGGGAGAATTGATCGGAACGAATATCTTCCTTCTTGAGCTTTTTAGCAAACTGTGTCGTGTCACCAAATTGTGTTTGTGTCTTGGACTTTCTCTGCTTCTCCATCGCAAGATTGAAATTGGTCACAGATATCCATGCAAGCTCGCGATAATGAGTGTAGCGTTCAATATAAAAAACGGATGCGGCGGCAGCGATCAAGACCCCGATCACGAAGGCAGGGTGAAATACGATGGCCTTGAAGGAGAAGGGAATCTGATTGATGATCAGGGCAAAGGGTGCACAGAAAGATATTATTCCGAAGCCGACGTAGAGATAAGACAAGATTTTGTACCGGATCTTGGCGACCTTTCGAAGGAGAGAGAAATTCATAAGAACCACGGATTCGAAGACGAGCTTTGTCGCTGTCATGAGTGGGACAATGGCGAGGGCTTCACATATTGTATAGCTCTCATGGAAGGAAAGAAGAATTGCCAGAGGAAGCGTTGCGAAGAAGTCAATGATCTTGCGCTCAAAGATACGCGCCGGGACATATTTCCCCGCATCCACATGCATTTTATCAATCATCAGAAGATCTGTGCCAAGATCCAGATTCAAGGCTTTCCCAAAGGCTAGCGGTGCCGTAAGAAAGCTGAAAAAGAAAAAGAAGGTCATGATACGATCGACGTCAAAGAAGACGGCATTACTATCCTCGCCTCCGGTCAAGGCAGCAGAAAATAACGAGCAAGCGATAAGAAATCCAAGGTATAGTGCCTTCATCGACAGCCTTTTTACCAACCTTGTCAGGTTTGCCCAGATAACAAGGATCGTTTTCGCTCCGTATAATCCATAGAGGTAGTCCGGTACGATCTTTCCGATCAAAGGGATTTTCTGGAAAAAATGTACCAGTCGGTTGAGAGTCATCGCCGTGGAAATCCTCCGCGTCGTGAGCATCATGTCAAAGTGACCCTTAACTTTTCGTGCAAATGAATGATTGCCCATAGAAAAGTGTTCCCTCCAAAATTAAGTATCTTGATATTCCGACACTTCAGGAGAATCCTGCAAAATAGCAATGATATCGGTCTCGAATTGCGGCGAGTGAAGACTTTCTTGCGGAACGTGACGCAGGCGTCCGTCCTGAAGGACAACAATCTCATCGCAAAGATCCTGCGCCAACTGCAGAATATGTGTCGAGAAGATAATGATATGATCCTTCTTGATCGACTTGATCATATTCTTAACTTCAAGAGCCGCGACGACGTCAAAGGACGTTAGAGGCTCATCCAGAAGAATAACCGGAGGCCTCAAAATATACATGGAGATCAGCATTTGCAGCTTGTTCATCATACCGTGCGAGTAGCCCTTGATCAGGCGGTCTCCGTCTGCCGGATTGAATGCAACGAGGCGAAAATACTCATCGACCTCTAGTGGATTCACGACTCTATCACTATTGATCTCGATAAAGAACTTGATGAACTCCCGACCCGTCATGAAATCGGGCAAGTGCGGCTGTGTGAAAACAAGTCCGATATCGCTCTCGCTGTATGTCGGCCTTCCGACAGTAAAAAACGAAGTTGCGTCGCTGCATTCATTCATGGGGTCCAGACCGATCTGACCGCGATCGAAATCCAGGTATTTGGCTAAGCAATTAAACAAAGTCGTTTTACCGGCGCCGTTTCGTCCGAGAAGTCCGTAGATCTTCCCTTGTTCAAATGTGAAATCAACGCCGTTCAGGACAGATATACCACCATAACTTTTCTCCAACTGACTGATATGTAATCGCATTTGGTTAACCTCACAAATCTCAAGACTCTCGATTATTTTAACATAAGGTTTAGCAAAGTACGTGACGATAACGTTATAATAAAGAGTACAAGAGAGATATCTTTATAAAGGAGAGCCGACTACATGAAGAGCTTTTTGCGGGTCAATGATTTTTCCGGGGATGAGATCAACGAGGTAATAAAGCGGGCTGATGTTTTGCAAGAAGCATGGCAGGTCCATTCGATGCCCCAGTCGCTGTGTAACCAGAGAATCGGGATGTCTTTTTTTGGAAACGGATTTCGCAACCGTGTTGCCTTTGAGATGGGGGCCCGGGCAATGGGCGCCGATGTTTTTTATATTCCCGGTGAGCTCGGGATACAGGAACCGATAGAGGATATCGCGCACTATCTGAACAACTGGTTTTCGATGCTGGTCATTCGCTGCAAAAGACATGAGGATATTGAGCGCGTCGCAATGGATGCATTCATGCCTGTCATTAATGCACGAACAAACATCAACCACCCCTGCGAAATCATCGGGGATCTTCAGTACATATATGGAAAAAGGGGCTCAATCGGACCGTTGCGTGTGGTTTTCGTCGGTGAGGTGACGAATCTGTGCATGAGTTGGTTTGAAGCCGCGAAGGTCCTTCCGATAGAGGTCACACAAATCGCACCCGATGAATACACCGCCTCACCGGAATTTGTCGGCAAATGGAACACCAACTCAGTCGGGCGGATTCGAACAAGTAGCACGATGTGTGACATACATTTGGATATTGATGTTCTCTATACAGATTGCTGGCCGAAGGATAGGGAGAAATCCCTGATTCGCGAACTTTTTCTGCCATATCAGATCACCAGGGAGATTATTGGGAAAATGAGTCCTGACGGATTCTTTTTGCCGTGCCCGCCAGTGACGAGAGGGGAAGAGATCCATATAGATTCACTGGTGACAGATCAATTCTGCGACTATCAGGCGAAAGATTGTTTGTTACATGCGCAGAATGCCATTATGGAGTATTGTTTGCATTGACTTGCTCCGCTATTCAAAGTAAAATTATTTAGGTTAATTGAATATCCGGTTGGGCAGTTTTCTGCTTCAAGTTTTTGGCTCAAGGGTGGAGAGCTTCTTCGGAAGGTTGCGCCCTTTTTTCTTTTCACACGGAAGGAGTAAGACATTTATGAAGGTTAATTTTACAGAAACCGTTCTACGCGATGCAAATCAGTCTCTCATTGCTACGCGCATGCCATTTTCGGATTTTGAAGGCATCCTGGAAACGTTGGACAAAGCAGGATACTACTCTTTGGAATGCTGGGGAGGCGCGACGTTTGATTCCTGCCTTCGCTTTCTAGACGAAGATCCCTGGGAGAGACTTAGAAAAATCAAGGCCAAGTGCCCGAACACGAAGCTGCAGATGCTTTTCCGCGGACAAAATATTCTTGGGTATAAGCATTATCCCGACGATGTCGTCCGTAAATTCGTCGCGAAGTCGGTTGAGAACGGAATGGACATTTTCCGCATATTTGACGCGTTGAACGATTTTCGCAATATCGAAGTCGCCGTGGATGAAGCCATCAAGCAGGGCGCTCATGCACAGGGTTGTATTTGCTATACGACGAGCCCGATTCATAATCTCGAGAAGTATGCAGCGATGGGCCTGGAGCTCGAATCAATGGGTGTACATTCGATTTGCATCAAAGACATGGCCGGCATCATGGGGCCCGGAGAAGCTTATGATCTGATCAAGACCTTGAAGAGCTCTGTAAAAATCCCTGTTTTTCTGCATACGCATTCGACGACGGGCTTAGGTCCCATCACCTATATGAAGGCGATTGAGGCCGGGTGTGACGGAATCGATTGTGCGATCTCCTCATTCTCGGGAGGAACCGCTCAGCCGGCGACCGAGACAATGAATTACGCGGTGAAGCAGATAGGCTTCGAGACAACTCTTGATGAAGATGTATTGAAGAAGATTAACGATTACTTTAAGCCGCTAAAGGAGAAGTACCTTGCTTCCGGACTAATGGATCCATACGTACTCGGAACAGAAACGGATGCACTCAAGTATCAAGTGCCTGGCGGAATGCTGTCGAATCTGATTTCTCAACTGAAGCAGCAGAATGCAATGGACAAGCTTGACGAGGTCCTTATGGAGACGCCGAGAGTCCGCAAAGATCTTGGCTATCCGCCGCTTGTTACTCCTATGAGTCAGATGGTCGGTGTTCAGGCGACATCAAATGTGCTTTTCGGAGGACGGTACAAGAACATCGGCAAAGAGGTCAAGGCTTATATTCGAGGTGAATATGGCAAGGCACCCGGTGAAATCGACGAGGAATTAGTGAAAACAGTCCTTGGAGACGAGAAGCCAATTACCATTCGGTTTGCCGATACGCTAGAGCCGGCGTTTGAGAAAACCAAGGCCGAGCTTGGCGAGTTGGCCAGGAGCGATGAGGATGTCCTTTCTTATATTGCTTTTCCTCAGATAGCGGAGAAGTTTTTCAAAGACAGAGAAGCACGTGAGAACAAAGTTGTGACATATACAATCGTCAAGAAGTAGGAGGCGACAATGACTGTACTGGAAAGTTTACCAATTATGCTTTTTGTCATGCTGATGGTCTTTGCCGTTCTTGCTGTCCTGTTCCTAATTATCAAGATATTTACCTTTATATTCGAAAAAGTTGCAACGAGAAGAGGGAAGGCCGAAGGCGGCAAGCATAGTCCGCAGCAAATTTCGCCTGCGCCCGAAGTAATTCCGGAACCTGAGTCCGATGAGCCAAAGACATACGGAGGAGAACTTGTCCTCAAAAATGTCGATGAGCCTACCGCCGCATTAATCATGGCGATCGTCAGTGATGAATCCGGCATTCCGTTGTCTGAGCTCTGCTTCAAGTCGATTAAGAGAAAAGCGTGATTCGCGAAATCGGGAGGAAACCTATGATATACGTAGTAACTATCAATAACACAGAATATGAGGTCGAGGTCGAGATTGGGAAGGCATCCGTCATAAGAACAACCGCAATTACCTCAGCTGCTCCGCGAGAGACTGCGCCGGCTGATTTCCAGGCAACGCAAGCCTCACAGCCGGTTAGTGTTTCTGGGTTATCGTCCGCTTCTCCGGAGGGCGCTGTTCCTGTTAAGTCGCCAATGCCGGGTACAATTCTGGACGTGAAGGTTGTGGTCGGTGCTTCAGTGAAGAAGGGTGATATCCTTTTAATCCTGGAAGCAATGAAAATGGAAAATGAAATAACCGCTGCTCACGACGGTACCGTTGTCCAGATTTCCGTGCAAAAAGGTGCGTCTGTCTCGACCGGAGACCTTCTGCTCAGTATCAAGTAAAGGAGAGATCGTATGATTATCGACTCCATTATAAATCTCTTACAATCATCCGGCTTTGCCGCCATGACCTGGCAACAGGGGATCATGATTCTTGTCTCCTGTGTCCTTATTTACTTGGCTATCGTTAAGAAATTTGAGCCGCTCCTGCTGCTTCCGATCGCCTTCGGCGTTCTGCTTGCCAATCTGCCGATGACCGGGCTTATGGATGCGCCCCCATCCGCTACAGAACCGGGAGGGCTTCTTTATTATCTGTACCAGGGAGTGAAGCTTGGAATCTATCCGTCACTGATTTTTCTGGGCATTGGCGCAATGACTGATTTTGGACCTTTGATTGCAAGACCTTCGAGTCTCTTTCTTGGCGCTGCGGCTCAACTAGGCATAGCTGTGGCTTTTATCATTGCCATTGCTATGGGCTTTGACCCTAAGGCAGCGGCTTCCATCGGCATCATCGGCGGCGCTGACGGTCCGACAGCCATTTACCTGACGACCAGATTGAAACCGGAGTTACTGCCGGCCATTGCCATCGCAGCTTATTCCTATATGGCCCTTATACCATTGATTCAACCGCGAGTCATGCGATTTCTGACAACAAAAAAAGAGAGAGAGATCGAGATGAAACAACTTCGTGAAGTTTCAAAGCTTGAGAAGATCTGTTTCCCGGTTGTTGTTTCCGTGTTCTGCATCCTCCTGTTACCGTCTGTAGCGCCGCTGATCGGAATGCTCATGCTCGGCAATCTCTTCAAGGAATCCGGTGTCGTTGAGCGCCTGACCGGAACCGCTCAGAATGCTTTAATTAACATAGTTACAATCTTCCTGGGCGTAACGGTAGGCGCGACGGCTAGGGCGGAGACCTTTCTGCGCCCGGAGACTCTTAAGATCATCGCACTCGGCCTGACGGCATTTGTTATCAGCACGGTTGGCGGCCTGCTGTTTGGCAAGATCATGTGTTTGCTATCCGGAGGAAAAATTAACCCGCTTATCGGATCCGCGGGTGTATCAGCGGTCCCGATGGCTGCACGCGTATCGCAGGTCGAGGGCCAGAAGGCAAATCCCGCAAACTTTCTGTTGATGCACGCGATGGGCCCGAATGTTGCCGGTGTTATCGGTTCAGCTGTTGCCGCGGGCATTTTGCTTAGTCTGTTTGGCTGATGATGTATAATTAGAGGATTAAAGACTACAAAGGAGTAGAAGAAATGGATAACGGAAGTATTCGGATCGGTATCGGCTTTGCTACCGGCCGGAGGAGTTTTCAGAAGGTTCTGAAAACCCACTTTTACAATTTAGAGGAATCTGGTCTTGCGGAGAATGAACGAATCAGCCTGAATCTTCTGGTGGCGTATGATCTCGCGTATCAGAAAACGCGTGCGACGGACTTTACGAAGATACCGAAAGACCTTGATGCGAAGCTTGACGATAAGGTATTTATCAGTGACGAGACAATCCAAGAAGAAATCAATGATTTAATTGAACGAGGTATCCTCACTGCCTCACAGGCACAACTGATTTTCGAAAAAGGCTATGCTGCAAAGCGTAACGCCGTTGTTTACTTTGCCATAAAGAACAAGATGGATTATCTGATGTTTCTGGATGACGATGAGTATCCGATGGCAGTGACAAATACGCGTAAAAGAGCAGTGTGGAGTGGACAACACGTACTTTCATCTCACTTAAAACATATCAATCGCGCCGACATCACACATGGTTACCATTGTGGCTACATCTCGCCGATTCCCTACGTTGAGTTTAACGATGTCTTGTCAGAGGATGTTTTTCGAGAATTTATTGAGTCGATCAGTAACGACATCATTAAATGGGATAATCTGATGAGTGTCATGAAGGACGGCGGTGTAACGTATGCCAATACGTGGATTCTCCAACAGGATGAAGCAACTGAGGTCCAGGAGATTAACCACTCGAAGTTTATCTCGGGAGCTAATCTCTGTATCAACCTGACGGATCCGGAGCGTCTGTTTCCGTTCTATAATCCACCGGGAGCAAGAGGAGAGGATACGTTCCTTAGCACCTGCTTAAGTGATCGTCTGGTCTTAAAAGTGCCGTCCTATACCTTCCATGATGGTTTTTCGACATATAACCACATACTGGACGGGGTACTGCCGATCCATCTCGAGTTCATCAAAGCCGACAACAAGAGGATCGTAGATCGATTTTACCGGGCCTGCATCGGTTGGATCCGTTACAAACCTCTGTTGCTTTATATCACCCAGCGTGATGTATATGAAGAGAAAACAGCGGAAATCTATCGGCAGTTGGAACAGACCTTGCCTGTGATTTGCGAGTATTTCAAAGCCCCGGAATTCATGCATGTTCTGACAGAGTTCAAGAAGTACACGAAGAATGTCGGGAAGCATTACGAGGAGTTTCAAGAAGCCAAGAAAGCCTGGACGAACATTATGTCTTCTTTTGACTAATTCCCTATATGAGCCCATCCGATAAGATTTTTTCTCATAACAAGCAGCGACAAAGAGAAAGATTCTCTATGTCGCCGCCTTTTTTCGTATTTTTCTTGAAAAAAACACAGCTTTTCTATATAGTCAATACGTGACTTTCGGATTCCTTTTGACATGTATCAATGTGGTACGAGAGTCTTGTAATCAACTCCGGTCGACGACGATTCGACTCATGTAAATTTGGAGGCGTACCATGACAACCAAGAAAAACAGTCCAAAGCACTTGGTGCTGTACCTTACCACGTCCGGCGTGATCGCTGCACTCTACGTCGTTCTGACATTGCCCTTTGCACAGTTTGCTTTCGGGCCGATTCAGTTTCGATTGGCCGAGATCATGACGGTCCTGCCAATCCTGACACCTGCCGCCATTCCCGGACTTGCAATCGGATGCTTCTTGTCAAACCTTTTGAATCCGATGAATCTGGGTATTATCGACATTACTTTCGGAACTCTGGCTACACTGATTGCTGCCGTGCTGACGTCTTGGATTGCGCGTCGCGCCAAACCGGAAAAAACCATTTCGAAGGATTTACTCTCGCTTGTTCCTCCAGTCGCGGTGAATGCCGCCGTTGTCGGTACGTATTTACCTTTTCTATTGTCCGACGGGTCAAAAGGCAGTATAACCCTGATTTCAGTACTGATTTCGATCCTTTCTGTCGGATTGAGCGAGCTCTTTGTCGTATACGTGATCGGGTTTCCGTTTCTTCAAGTCATGCGCAGAACAAAGTTATGGAGTCCGCAATATAAGGAATGAGGGAAAATGGCACATTATTATGATGAGAATCCGACGACGCCGTCTGACCGTCGCGAACTGGAAGGCCGGTTTCACGGGATCAATTTCCGATTCGCTTCAGACAGCAACGTTTTTTCGAAAAGACAGATCGACTTTGGAACCGCTCTTTTGCTCGAGACCGCATTGCGTGTCATAACGGAGAGCGGTAACCGCACCGGCAGAGTTCTCGACCTCGGCTGTGGCTATGGTGTGATCGGAGTCGTTATAAAGAGGTCCTTTCCGGCTATGGATGTGACTATGGCCGACATTAACTCGCGGGCGGTCGAACTGTCGAAGGAGAACGCCAAAGCTAACGGTGCCGGCTATGTTTCAGTTGTCAAATCTGACGGTTGGAGCGACCTCGACGGCCAATTCGATATTATTCTGACAAATCCACCCGTGCGCGCGGGCAAACAGACGGTTTTTGCGTTTTATGAAGGAGCGGCAGCACACCTCGAGCCAGGAGGCTCGATCTTTTCCGTTTTGCAGAAAAAGCAGGGTGCACCGTCCAGCGTGAATAAATTGACGGAACTTTTCGGGAATTGTGAGATTCTTGCAAAGGATTCCGGCTACTGGATTCTTCGCTCGATTCAGCACTCGGTCACGCCTTTTCGTGATAGAATAATATAGGCGTGTTGAACCCATACATAATCAGGAGGAAGAGTATGTCATCATGTGACAGTTGTAAGAGCAAAGATTCATGCGCATCTGCTTCGACGGGGGGCTGCTCAAGTGAGCCATCTGAAGAGACGGTATCTCTTCGAGCGAGGCTTCATGACAAATCTTCGATCAAGAAGGTTATCGGCATTTGCAGCGGCAAGGGCGGAGTCGGTAAATCGATGGTAACGTCCGTGATTGCGGCCAAGCTGGCCAGACAAGGATATAAGGTCGGCATTTTAGATGCGGATATAACCGGCCCCTCGATCCCTCTGGCATTTGGTCTGAAGGGGACATTGAAGGGAAGCAGTGAAGGGATCCTTCCTGCGATTTCTCATGCCGGCATCCAGATTGTATCAATCAATCTGCTAATGGAAAATGAAGAGGCGCCCGTTCTTTGGCGCGGACCGATTATCTCCGGTCTGGTCAAGCAATTTTGGACGGACGTTATTTGGGACGAGCTGGACTTTCTGCTGATTGATATGCCTCCGGGTACAGGAGATGTCCCGCTGACAGTATTTCAATCGGTTGACCTTGACGGAATTCTTCTTGTCTCGACAAACCAGGATCTTGTATCCATGGTGGTTGCGAAGGCGAGAAACATGGCCCTCATGATGCATGTCAAGATTCTGGGCTTCGTCGAGAACATGAGTTATGTTCGCTGCGGACACTGCGGAGAGCGGGTTTCGCTGTTCGGAGATGGCGGGGTCCTAAATGCCGCGACTGAGCTTGGTGTTCCGCTTCTCGACCAGGTTCCGGTGGATCCCTATGTAACGAAGCTCGTCGATGAGGGGGATATCGAGAAGATCAATACGGACATCCTTGATAACACCGTAACATTCCTGGCATCGATGGTTGAAATTCAATGACTGGCCGGAATGCCGACAAGCCAGCATCCCTTTTAAGTGGACTCCGCGTCTTTCTGACAAAGCCGGGAATAAATCTCATCAGCCTTCTGGTCGCAGCAACAATCCTTTCTTCGGGTTGTGCCGCCGAGGTGGTGGGCGAGAAGGACTATCTCGGAGACTACTCCTATGATGCGGCGCTTACTGCAATGGTGTATGAAGATTTCGAAGGCGAAGGAATGGGTATTGTTTATCGAGAGGTAACGGATTATGATCAACTGATAGGATATACAAAGGTTCCTGTTATCCTATATTTCTACTCATCGCTCCGGCAAGACGGTGGCGAAGCGACAGCGATAGTGGAGCAAATAGCCGAAAACTACCATGACCGGATCCTGATCGTGTCGGTCGATACAATGCAGGCGCCGGAAGTGGCTTCTCATTTTGACATCGAAGCTGTACCTGATTTTGTGATTCTCAACAAAGGATCACTACTTGACTCCTTTCATAACTTTGACGGCCAGGCCTGGACAGAAAGTGACTTAGAGACTTGGATCCTTAAAGAAAGCGGCGTTGGCTGACAGCCGGCGCTAAGGAAGAATGAGGAGGTGTATCTATGATTTTGTACGATTATGAGCATGCTATTGGCCAGGACAGCCATCGTTTTGTCGAGCTCGGCCTGAATGGACAGCCGAAGGACATCAAGGATAATACAAGATTGATTCTTGGCGGATATCACATTATGGACGGAATACCACTAAAGGCGAACAGCGACGGAGACGCTATGCTTCATGCGCTGACAAATGCTGTTTCCGGCATCACCTGCGTCAATGTTATGGGAGAGATAGCTGACCGTATGTGTCGCGACGAAGGAGTAAAGGACAGTAAGGAGTACCTTCTTGAAGCTTTAAAGTACCTGAAGGACAGACAAATCACTTGCGTATCCTTTTCTCTGGAGTGCAAACAACCGCATCTTGCTCCGCATATCGAGAATATTCGCCAGAGCATCGCGGACATCATTCAGATCAGTCCGAGTAAGATCGGCATAACCGCAACTTCCGGAGAAATGATGACTCCATTCGGACGCGGAGAGGGAATCATGGTATTTTGCAGTATTACGGTTCGCCGTCCTTACGCAAGCTTTGCAGAACATCTGCAAGCAGCAAATCCTCTGGCGTTGTAATTTTGATATTTGTATAGGAACCTTCAACAAGATGAACGGGCAGTCCCACAGCTTCCGCAAGTGAAGTATCGTCGGTGGCTGCCCTATCTTTCTCGATTCCTTCGGCATAAGAATGGTACAGGTCCTTCATAAGAAAAGCCTGTGGTGTCTGAATGGCAAACAGTGTCGTCCGGTCGGGCGTAGCTATGACGATTCCATTCGAAGGCGAATCCGCTTGCTTAATTGTATCCTTAACGGCGACAGATGCGGCACAAACACCAAACTGACGCGCACCATTCAGGCAACGAATCAACGTTCCCTCATCAACGAGACAACGGGCTCCGTCGTGGATAAAGACGATATCCTCATCGCCCGGCGGGACCGAAAGAGAAGCCAGTGCTTTGATCCCGTTCCAAACAGAATCACGACGGGTCGGACCGCCGGTTATTGTTTTCTCAACAAGGCCGGGTGTGAACTCCTCGCAAAGCCACTGTACCTCAGGTAGATTCTCTTCAGCCGTCACGACGATACAACGGATTCGGAACGGGTACTTTCTGTTCATGCTCCTTTCAAAGGAGGAGAACGCAAGGAGGGTTCGTGCCAACACGGGAACACCTCCGACGGGAAGGAATTGTTTGCTTGTTGATCCGCCCATACGGCGGCCCTGCCCCGCTGCAGGAATGATCACGTAAAGGAATTCCCTTTTCTGCCCATGAACTGTCATACAGGAGTCCGCCTTTCGTTATTGCCCTTCCCGTTCTCGAAAAGAACATCCATAGCTTCTGATATGGTGTCGGCATAGATACACTCGGGAAAACGATTCTCTACCGCATCGGAAATTTGTTTGCTTGATGTCTTCGATCTCTTTCGAATCCGGTCAAGTCCATCCTTGTTGCCGCCCGGAAGTACAGCGACATGAAAGCCCAGTCGCACTGCCTCGGACAGCCTCTTTTCAATATGGCTGACCGGACGGATCTCCCCGGTCAATCCAACCTCTCCAAGCACGAGCGTTGCTGCCCGGACCGGCTTGTCCTTCATGGCGGAGAAAACGGCAGCAAGTACGGCCAGATCGCACGCCGTCTCTGTCAGACGCAGTCCGCCGACCACATTGATATAGGCATCCATATTATTGATCCCAACCGAAAAGTTCTTCTCAAGCACCGCGAGTAGCATCCCGACGCGCCCTCTGTCAAGACCCTGTGCCATTCTTTGGGGTACAGAGTAGTTGGACGGATTCAATAATGCCTGGATCTCAACAAGGACTGCCTGCGTGCCTTCCAGACAAGAAGTGATGACAGATCCGGGAACGCTGATCGGACGCCCCGAAAGAAGCAGTGTCGAGGCGTTCTCCACCTCAATCAAACCGTCTTGCGTCATCTCAAAAAAAGCAAGCTCGCCGGTCGCGCCATATCGGTTTTTCACGGCCCGGAGCATACGATACGGGCTTGAGCCTTCACCTTCAAAATACAGAACAGTATCAACCATGTGTTCCAGAACTCGCGGGCCGGCCAACGTGCCGTCCTTTGTTACATGCCCAACCAGAACGATCGTAATCATAAGGCTTTTAGCCAGCCGTAAGAGTCCTGCGGCTACCTCCCGGACTTGGCTGATGCTTCCCGGTGCAGAGGAGATCTCCTCAGTGTAAAGTGTCTGTATGGAGTCGATGATGCAGAGTGCCGGCTTTACAGTTTGAATTGTGCCGGCAACTGCCTCAAAAGAGGTTTGCGTACAAAGGGTAATATGAGATGTATCGGCATTTAACCGCTTGGCGCGCATGCTAATCTGCATTTTTGATTCTTCTCCGGAAACATACAGAACAGTGCCCTTTGAGCGGGCCAGGTGACTGACTTGAAGGAGAAGTGTTGATTTTCCGATGCCGGGATCGCCGCCGACCAACACCAGAGATCCGTTTACGAAGCCTCCCCCAAGAATCCGGTCCAGTTCATTGATTCCCGAAGTAAATCGCTGATCCTCATCCGAAGTGACATCAGATAGCGATACTACATCCTGATCACCGGCCCAGTTCTTCTGGCGCGACGGCTTTGTATCGACGGACGTCGATGTAACTCTTTCCTCAACAAAGGAATTCCAAGTCTGACAGGACGGACACCGACCGAGCCATCCGGAGGATTCGTAACCGCATGAATTGCATAAGAAAGTTGTCTTGCTTTTTGCCATCGTTCATTCTCCCGTTGGAATCGTAGGCCGGTACATGGATCAGTATATCATTTTCGGTTATCGAAAAGTCTGCTCATCTGACGACACCGTCAGCCAGATGAACAGACTGCGTAGGATCAATCCAGTTTATACGAGGCTGAGAGACAAGAGCTTTGCCGCATTCTCAAATAGGATCTTCGTTCTGTCTTCTTCGGAAATCCGAAGTCGGTTAAACCTTGCCAATTCCTCTTTAGCCCCCCACATGGGATAGTCTGTACCAAATATTACATGGTCGGCGCCAAATTGAGCAATCATCGTTTCCGCGCGTTCCACGGAAACGAAATCAAGTGTGCTTGAAGTATCCACATACACATTCGGAAGTCCCGCAAGCGCTTCGGGAGCCTTGTCCCACTCACTCCATCCTCCGAAATGGGCAGCTATCAGAGTAAGCTCCGGATAGGCAAGTGCCAGACGCCGGATTTGTTCCGGGTGAGAAAACGAGTGGCGGTAGTCTCCGGCGTGGATGAGAAGAGGAAGCCGACCGGCAACAGCTTCTGCTAAGGCGAAGACTTCTTCGGAATCCGCCCGGATCTTCTGAAAGTCCGGATGTAGCTTAATGCCGCGTAAACCCATACTCTGGATATAATCGATTTCTGACCGCGTCTCTTTCTTTGTCATTTCAGGATGAAGAGTCCCGAAACCGATGAGTCTGCCATTCGAAGACTCTTGGAGCCGGTGTATGAAGGAATGTATAGAATGTACCTGCGGCACCGTTGTTGCGGTCGAGAAAATAACCGAGCAAACAATACCGGCTTCCTCGCTTTCTGACATCATCCTTTCAAGAGAGCCGTCCCTGTGCATCGAAAGATGATAGAACTGACCGATCGATTCAACTGCGCGAGATAAAATCTTGGGGGGGAAAACATGGGCATGAATATCGATGATCTTTGTCGGGTGGGGTTTTTGTGTATCAGAAAGCATAGCCGACTCCTTGTTTATTGTCTCAGACGTCCTCTAGTTTATGCTTCGACTGAGGCAAAATCAACATGCCAAAGGCGAAATCAGAACCTGTTCATTATATCCGAATGCTGAAGAGGCATTATAATCAGACGGAAAGTCGGGACTTGTAAGAAATCTGCATTTGATTTGTATCATCTTGACTGTGTATTGTTACATGAACAACATCTTTTACAATCAAAAATGTAGTATCATGGAAAAACAACAAATGATACTATTTTCGAGCAAAACCGAGATGGTCGTTGATCGTCCGGATGATTTATTATATTGCGGTTAGGAGTATATGATGAGTATTGATAGAAGGATTCAAACACGTTCAGTTGCAAAGGCTGGGATTGCTGTCATTATGTCTGTGATCCTTGCGTTTTCTTCAGGATGCTCCGGTCTGAGCAAGATAGCTGAGGCTCTGGGTAGCTATGCTTCGGAATATAATAACAGTGATGATAAAGATACAGACAAAGAAGAGTCGAATGATAATGAGTCAGACAAGAACGGTAAATCACCTGCAAAGGTCGAATATTATGGGGAAGAAGATCTGTCTGCTCTGCAGCAGATTGATTTTTCGATGTTTGCTTCGGGGGCTTTGTCCGATTCCGTAAGTATGAATTACTATTTGCGCGACCCGATGGCCCTCGGTCTGTATATGGATGAGGTTACCCTCGGAGAGGTTTCACTGGATGATACTTCAGAACAGTATGATACGTACAGGGCGTATCTCGACCTGCTCGAAACGGTCTCATATGATGATTTGACAAAGGAAGAAAAAATCATGTATGACGTTTTACAATATGATCTTGAGGAAGTGCTCCGGTTTGAAGACTATCAGTATTACTCTTCCTCATTCAATTCTCTCACAGGTATTCAATCAAACCTTCCGCTTGTCATGTGTGAGTACATTTTCGATGATAAAAATGATGTTGAAGACTACATCCTTCTGCTTCAGGATTTCCAACGCTATTACAAAGACCTTATGGAATTAGAAAAGGAAAGAGCGGAACTGGGCTTTGCTCCGTCAGATGAGAATATTGAGAAAATTATAGACTCCTGCGAATCTTTTCTGGAAGGCAAGGACGAGCACTTCATGATCGCGAGTTTTGACGAGCGCATTGATCAGCTGACTGGTGTTACGGACAAGAAGAAGGAGAAGTATAAGGAAGAAAACAGAGCGGCTCTTGAAGAGTATGTTTTCCCAGCTTATGAGTTAGTAATAGATGGGTTCAAGGAACTTCTCGGCAGTGGAAAGAATGATGGCGGTCTATGTAACTTTCAAAAGGGCAAGGACTATTATGAGTTATTATTAAAAGCAGAGACAAGTTCACAGCTTTCCCCGGAGGAGGCAGCGGATCTGCTTGATGATGAGATAAACGAGAAGATCGATTTTATTATGAGTGTAAACTATGATGATATTGAGGATGCTTATAATTCATACAATTTCTCTGAAGGAACGACGGAAGAAAACCTTGCTTATTGTAAGAAATTCATAGGTACGGATTTTCCGGGGATCATGGAACACTATGTGAAGCTGAGACAAGTTCCGGAACAGTTGGAGGACTTTTTCAGTCCTGCGGCATACCTCTCATGTGCGATTGATGATCCCAGAAATAATGTTATTCTGACCAATGAATCACAGCTTGCAGACTATCCGAATCTGCTTGATACCATTGCGCACGAGGGATATCCGGGACATCTGTATGAGGCAGTGTATCACGCTGAGAACATCGACAGCTATTACCAGCGCTCCGCAACCTTCACCGGTTATTCTGAGGGCTGGGCTCAATATTCGGCCGAATATATTGTGACACATACAGAGGAATATGATCCGACTTTGGTTGGATATGTTTATGCCGAGGACGAGATATTCAACCTTATCATTCCGTCCAGAATCGATATCGGCGTCAACTATGAGGGCTGGTCCAGAGAAGACGTTTACGATTATCTGCAGTCCTATGGTCTTGATGATACGGCATACGGGGACGGCTGCTACGACATAGCAGTGGAGATTCCCTGCTATTACCTTGGATATTCAATCGGCAAAATAGAGACCGAGCGAATCCTCGGTGAGCTATTTGAGGAGCTCGACGGCACAGCCTCTCCTGTTGAGATTCACGAGGCTTACCTGGCTATCGGAGCGGCACCTTTTACAATTATTGAAAAATATGCGGATGCTTATGCAGAAAGTATAAAAAACAAGGATTAAATGCTTGCTCAAAAAATCATTATGGTATAATCAATTTGTATACGTAAATAGAAGGTAATTTTCCGTTTTTTGCGGTTGATTCAATAATTATTCTGGATTGGAGGCTTGTGTTATGGCCAAATTGACTCGCTTGGCAACTACCGTTACAGCCAGATATTATCCGGCGCCTGATCTAGCCGATGCATTTTACTTGGATGGACGCCTCTCCGGTAAACGAGAGGCAAGATCTGCAGATATAACCGTTGATAAGGAAGATAAAGGTTTTCTTCTTACCGTTTTCTCTCATGGGATGACGACGGGGAACGATCCTTCCTCAGAACCCGCCTATATACCGCCTCTCCGCAAAGTTAACAACGAAGCTAAGTCCGGTCGGAAGCCGCTCATGGAGATGACGGGAGACTGTGTAAACATGGCCGTTTCCGTTACAGGAAGGATGAAGATCCAATCTGAGAATGCCAGAGCTCCCTTTTTTGCCGGAGCAGTCATCAAGGATTCTGAGGTCTTTGCCATCACAATGGGTAAGGGTCTCGCTTTCCTTTACCGAGATGATACTCTTTTCCCCCTGACGAACACGGACATTCGTATAGATCCGATCAATACACAGAGACAGAAGGTCGAGAACTTTGACTACTATTGTGCAGGCAAGATCGCGACAGCTCATTGCTCTCATGTCTTGAAGCTGGAAATGGATGACTGTCTGATTCTTTGCAATCGTGAAGTTTATGAGGCACTCGGACAGCATGAGCTCCTGCGTATATTATATGACGCTGAAGATCAGTGCGATGCCGCCGGTGTTATCATGACCGAGGCAAGTGCAAAGTTGCCCGGTGTGCCGATGCAGTTTATGATTTCCTTTGTCGAATCAGTCTCTGCTCCCGAAAAGGCCGGATTGTTTGGCTTTGGACGCAAGAAATCCAACAAGGCGTATGATGAAGCGGAAGAAGATGCGATCGAGATCCCGATCGCCCGTGCTGCCGTATCAGCTGCGCCCGTAGCGGCTGCCGCTACACCCAGGGCGGCTGAGCCGGTTGAAGAGCCTAAGGTTGCTGAGCCTCTCTTTTTCGGACAGGAAGCGACCAACCCGTTTGTTCAGCCTTTGGCGGAAGCACCTGTGCTTCCCACCGGTCCTGAGGACCCCATTCAGATAAATGATGTTCCGATGCGTCCATATGGCGAGCCGATTAACGAGACAGAACCAAAGATAGACGAAGGTGGATTTGTCAAACCCGAGTTTGACAATGAAGAGGATTCAGAGGGAGGCCGTTTCGTGAAGGTGGAAGATGAGGATCAGAATGATGAGCCTTTCGTGCCCGATGCAGAGCCTGAAGAGAGTTCGGTCATTGATCGTGAGACCCCAAGATTTGTTCCGGACGAGCCTGAGGATGACGAAGGAGCTGCGCTTTTCTTTGGTGACAGCGTTTCATCCCCATCGAACGAGCAGTCAGAGCCTGTAAGTTCCGGTGATACTGTTCCCGAGGAGCGTCCTGTATACTCGGGTCCATCCCAGCCGCAGACTCAAGGATCTTCTTATTTTATTCCTTTTGCCTCAGGCGAAGAAGATCAGCCTATGAGACCGGAGACAACAGCGATCAATGATGTTCCTGACATGCCGTTGTATGACGCCCCGACGTATTCACCACCCACATATCCCGCGGGTAGCCAAGTTCCGCAGGGATATGATGCGACAGGTGTATATGCCAGAGGATCTTATTCGGTCGAGGATGAAGAGGATTCAGACGTACACAGAGATTTCCCAACAAGGCCTGCAGGCCGTAGCTATTCTTATACACCACCTCCGCAGACGGTTCCTTCGTACGGCAACACAAGGAATGCGACGCAGCAGTCCAGACCGGGACCTGGTTCCAGACCGGGTTCAACGGCTCAACAACGTCGTCAACCGGAATCGAAGAGATATTCTCAGGACGTTTTTGATCAGGAAGACAGCTCTGAATACGGAGAGCCGGATGCGGCATATAAGAGAAACCGATTACTAATGATCGGTTTGGTAGCGCTGATCATCATATTCTTTATCATTTTGATTGCCGTAGCTGTGAACAACAGCAATAAACAGGCGAATCCGTCGCAGACGTCGGTAGGTGCTTCGAGTTCGGTTACTGCAGCGTCTGAGTCCACGACGCAGAACACTGCGGAGCAAACCACAACTACGACGCCCCCATCAACTGGTGATACGACTGTCCCGGAATCAGGAGCTCCGAATTATCTGACTGATACGCCGATGGCCCAGTTCCATTTCTCTGATGCCACCGGATTCCGCACTTGGTGGGACCTGATGTATCGGGGCTATAATGTGAATATTACGACGGAAGCCGATCCCAGAATAGCTTTTATTATCAAGTATAATAATCTGCCGGAAGACTATACTCCGAAGTCTGGTGAAACCATATATATGCCGGATCTTAAGCTACTGCCGACGGTGACATCGCAAGAGACTTCATCCACATGACCGGATGTTTTTCACTCTTGTCGCAATTCTTGTATAAAACGACAGAGTAAGCAGAGAACAAGCATCGTGAATTTGAACGACGGATCATCTTTTCCTTCATTTTCTTTGGGCAACCCCGACGAAAAGCGACAAGGAGAGGAGATCCGTCTTCTTTTCCACTGTTCAAAAAATGTGTTTTCGTTTACAATATATAAGGTCTGTTTATACGGATAAATCTGATTTGGGGGCAAGATTCATGACGCATAAGAAGTTGTTCATACCCGGCCCGGTCGATGTAAGGCCGGATGTTCTGGAGAAGTTGTCTACACCTATGATCGGACATCGTACGAAGGATGCATCCGCGTTACAGCAGAGGATTTCTGAAAAACTGCAGAAGCTGATGCTTACGAAGAATGAGATCCTTCTTTCCACCTCATCCGGAAGCGGATTGATGGAAGGGGCCGTTCGTTGTTTTACAGCTAAGAAGGCAGCCGTGTTCTCCATTGGTGCTTTTGGAGAACGCTGGTATAAGATGTGTACGGCCAACGGGGTGGCAGCTGATATTATTCGCTCGGAGCTTGGACAGCCCACCACAGCGGAGATGGTACGTGATGCGCTTTCTTCGGGACAATATGATCTTGTAACGATCACACATAACGAGACTGCCACCGGCGTGCATAATCCGATTGCACAAATTGCAAAAGTGATGAAAGAATTTCCGGATGTCATTTTCTGTGTGGATGCTGTCAGCTCTCTGGGCGGCGAGTGCATCCCGGTTGATGAACTGGGGATCGATGTATGCATTACCTCGTCCCAGAAATGTCTGGGACTTCCTCCCGGACTTGCGATTGCTTCTGTAACAGAGCGTGCGATCGAGAAGGCTAAGGGCATCCCGAATCGCGGCCTGTATTTCGATTATGTTGAGCTTTACAAATTTGTGAAAGAGAAGCCTTATCAGTATCCTTCGACACCTTCGCTTCCGCATATGTTTGCCTTGGATTACCAGCTCGACCGTATTCTGGCAGAAGGACTTGAGGTTCGTTACGCAAGGCATAAAGCTATGGCAGAACGTGTCCGCGCATGGGCAAATGAGAAGATGGCGTTGTATTCAAATCCGGAACATCTTTCTGTTACGGTCACTTGCGTAACCAATACGAGAAGTATTCCCTTCTCGGAGTTGAATGCGGCTATGGGTAAGCGAGGATATCTTCTTTCGAACGGATATGGTGCATTGAAGGACAAGACATTTCGTATCGCCCATATGGCGGACGCGACAGTAGAAGACATCGAGGAAATGCTGAAGGATCTTGACGAGGTTCTGGAATCTTTTCCGGCTTAACAAGTAATCAATGTAGAAATATCATTCGGACATGCAGCAAGGAGGCTCACATGAAAATTCTGGTCACGGAAAAAATTGCCGCCGACTCGATCAAGTATCTCTTGGATCGTGGATTCACAGTCGACGAGAAGCTTGGATTGTCTCAAAATGAGATCGAGCAGATCATTGAACCATATGATGCTCTGATCGTAAGAAGTGTTACACAGGTCAACAAAGAGTTACTGTCAAACGCGAAGAATATGAAAGTCGTTGGCCGCGCCGGTAATGGTATCGACAATATTGATGTAAAGGCTTGTACAGAGCACGGGATCATTGCTGTCAATACACCTGAAGCGAATATTATGGCTGCCGGAGAATTGGCCGTTGCGTTAGCATTTGCAGTTTTTCGCAATATTTGCATTGCAGATCGTGCCGCAAGAGAGGATGATTTTCGACGCGGAAAGATGATCGGTAACGAACTGGAGGGGAAAACCGCCGGTGTTATCGGGCTCGGTCGTATCGGATCAATTGTGGCGAGAAAGCTTAAGGGTATCGGTATGGAAGTAATTGCCTATGATCCTTATGTTCCGCAGGAGTCTTTTGATCGTGTTCAGGCTCGCCGCTGTGCCAATCTGGACGAGCTCCTGAGTGAATCAGATCTGATTACTTTCCATACGCCGAAGACAAAAGAGACATACAATATGATTGATACTCCCCAGCTTGCCAAATGCAAAAAAGGAGTCCGAATTGTCAACGCTGCCAGAGGCGGCCTGGTTAATGAATCCGCTCTTGCCGAGGCCCTGAAATCGGGACAGGTTGCCGGTGCAGGGATCGATGTTTTCGACAAGGAACCTTCCTATGATAAGACTCCGGGAGAACAGAATTATCAGAATCCTCTTCTGGGCATTCCGAATTGTGTGATCACTCCTCATCTCGGCGCATCCTCGCACGAAGCAAATCACAACGTCGGCACAGCTGTCACAGAGCTTGTCGCAAAGGCATTAGAGGGTGACCTGGTTGCCGCGATCAACATGCCCCGTGTCACGGGAAATATGTCGCTGTTACGTCCATATATCTCTCTTGCTGAAAAACTTGGAAGAATTTACTATCAGGCGGAGAAGGCACTTGTCCAGAAGATTGAGGTCGAATACCGCGGAGAGATTGCTAAGCAGGAGACCGGAGTCATCACGCTCGCGGTCCTCAAAGGCTTTTTGTCGGCACTTTGCCCCGAAAGAATAAGCTATGTCAATGTGCGTCAAGCGGTCGAGGAGAGAGGCGTGGATGTTGTCGAGAGCAAGACTCCGCAGATTCGCCGATATGATAACCTGATAACGGTCAACTTTGTTACTGAGGATGGCCGGGAACTGGCTGTCAGCGGGACTGTTTTTGGTGAGGACACCGAGGTTCTCGTTACCTTCTTCGGTTATCAGATGAACTTTGAGCTTGCACCGAATGTCATTGCGATGCAGAATGAAGATGTTCCGGGTATCATCGGCAAGGTTGCTTCGATTCTCGGAGAAAAGAATATCAACATCGCCAGTATGCATTGGGGACGCAAGCCGAATTCCGGTAAAGCACAGTCGTTCATATCCGTAGATCAGCCGGTAACGGCTGACGTTGAGGAGAAACTGATTGCTGTTCCCGGCGTCCTGAGACTTTCACAGTTGGATTTCAGTGTGTGATTGAAGCGGATATTTTTACAGTAGCAAGGGGCTGATGCAAAATGAACTGTAAAGTTCATTTTGCATCAGCCTCTGTTACTTGCCCGGGTCTAAAGGAGATGGCTTATCATATTCGTTCAATCACTTACAGCAAATGCCGGTTTG
>CAZOFY010000031.1:0-25651 GCA_964579245.1 uncultured Mageeibacillus sp. | reverse complement strand
AGTGAATCCAAAACGCCTCAAATGAACCCGAATAGAGGTCCTTCGATGCTTCTTATACCCAAAAACACATGAAAAAGGACCGTTACTCCAGTGATTTTTCAATCACTTTTGCAACAGCCCATTGCATTTCATTACAGGATAACTGGTATCAGGCCATCTGAGGAGCGTAAGGAAGGCCGCCGGAAACGAATAGTTCCTCGAACTCCGGACCCTCGATCTTCTCCTTCTCCAGGAGGCGGACTGCAACCGCTTCAAGAATGTTCCTCTTCTCGGCAAGGATACTCTTCACCTTGCTGTAAGAATCATCGAGGATCATCTGGACCTCTTCATCGATCTCAGATGCGACCCGTTCGCTGTATTTCTGAACATGACCATAGTCCTTGCCGAGGAATACCTCTTCATCATTGGCAAAAACCATGTTGGGAAGGCGACTGCTCATGCCATACTTCGTAATCATGCTGCGGGCAACCGTGTTGCAACTCTGCAGGTCAGAGGAAGCACCTGTGCTGACCTCGCCGAGAACAATCTCTTCGGAGGCTCGTCCGCCGAGGGAGATCATGATATCGTTCAAAAGCTGTTGACGCGTCGTGTAATATATATCTTCATCCGGCTTGTGCGCAGTATATCCACCAGCTCCGCCCGCGGGAATAATGGAGACTCTCTCGACCTTATCCGTATCCGAAACCGTACGAAGAACGATAGCATGGCCGGCCTCATGATAAGCCGTCAGCTTCTTCTCCTTCTCACTGATAACGCGGCTCTTCTTCTCCGGTCCGATCATGACCTTGAAAACAGCCTCGGAAATATCGGCGTACAGAATCTCCTTACGGTTGTTTCTGGCGGCACCCAATGCAGCTTCATTCAGCAAATTTGCAAGGTCTGCGCCCGTGAACCCGGGAGTAATCTTAGCAATCTCATGCAGATTTACATCAGCCGCAATCGGTTTGCCCTTCGCGTGGACCTGAAGAATCGCTTCTCTGCCTTTGATGTCAGGACGCATAACGATGACACGACGGTCAAATCGGCCCGGACGCAGAAGTGCAGGATCAAGAATATCCATTCGGTTTGTCGCCGCGATGACAATGACTCCTTCATTAGGACCGAATCCATCCATCTCGACGAGAAGCTGGTTCAGCGTCTGCTCGCGTTCGTCATGTCCGCCGCCAAGACCGGCTCCGCGGTGTCTGCCGACAGCATCGATTTCATCAATAAAAATGATGCACGGAGCATTCTTCTTGGCATTATCAAAAAGATCACGGACGCGGCTTGCACCGACACCGACAAACATCTCTACGAAATCGGAACCGGATATGGAGAAGAACGGGACGCCGGCTTCGCCTGCGACCGCCTTGGCCAACAGAGTCTTTCCTGTTCCGGGAGCGCCGAACAACAGGATGCCGCGAGGGATCTTCGCGCCGAGCTCAGCGTATTTCTTTGGTGCCTTCAAGAAATCAACGACCTCCGTCAGCTCTTCCTTCTCTTCATCGGCTCCGGCAACATCAGCAAAGGTGACCTTATTCTTCGAAGGATCATTCAGCTTCGCTTTACTTCTCCCGAAATTGATGGCACTCTTGCCCTCGCCCTGCGCCCGTGATATGGAAAACCAGACAAAGAAGCCCATCGCTCCGACAGTGATCACAATCGTCACAGCCATCATAATCGAACTGTAATCCGGGGGCTCTTTATAATCAAAGCTCTCGATGCGCCCATTTTTCTGAGCATTCAGAAGAATCGTAAACATACGATCAGCAGAGTTCGGTGGGATGCTCTTCTCCACGTTGATCTTCTTGTTATCTTTATCCATGTAGGAAAAGCGCAACATATATCCCTCAAGAGATACGTCCTTTACCTCAATCCCGCCCTCCGTAAAATATCCGATAACATCGGACAGCGAGTCCGTTTTCGGCGGATTTGTATTATTGACCAATAAAAAGACTGCTGCAATGATTAGGAGAATGAATCCTATATAGAATGGAGCGCCGCCGAAGCGGCTGGGAAAATTCTGTTGTTCGGGTGTGTTCTGGCTCATTCATTACCTCCGTCAATGGAAAGTATACATACATCGGGTAGATTTCGATATAATCCGTCAAAATCCAGTCCGTATCCTATGATAAACGCATCGGGGATCTGCATTCCCGTGTATTCTGCGGCAATTTCGACTTTTCTTCTGTCAGGTTTGTCAAAAGCGGCACAAACACGCAGGCTGGAAGGATTCCTGGTCATCAGCATCTCCTTCAGATTCAGAAGCGTCAGACCCGAGTCAACGATATCCTCAACAATAAGAACATCCCTGCCTTCAATATCCACGTCAAGATCCTTGATGATCTTCACGATTCCGGAGCTCTTGGTCCCGCCATAGTAGCTTGATACTGACATAAAATCAATAATCATCGGCAAATCAATCTGACGAACAAGATCCGCCATAAAAATGAAGGACCCCTTCAACACGCCGATAACAACAAGCTCTTTTCCAATATAATCCTCTGTGATTCTCGCTGCCAGGCTCGAGACGACCGTCTCAATCTCCTGTCTGGAAATCAGGACATTTTCTATTTTATGTGTCAATTACTTCTATCCTCCCGTTCGATGTGCCCTTGAACAAGTGACACCCTGATTAAAATGGATGACGATTGAAGCGCTGTCTCTTCAAATCGTCTCGAAAATACATATCGTTCATGTGATATTGCATCCGTGAATCCCACCGCATGTATGAGGCCCGGAACCCAAAGAACATCGCTCCCCCTAGCCGCGAGGAGAACAAGATCCCGGACAGGCAACGGGATCTTCCTGTCTGTCAGATAACGACGAAACAGCTTGCTTCCGGAATTGCCCGCACGTAAGATACGGTCTCCCTGTCTCCTCGTGCGAATGACGGCGCCCTCTAAATCTGTTGCCGCACAATACCATGCTTGATTATTATAAACCACTTGGGCCGGATTCTCAACGACGATCGTTTCCAGATACCAGGAAGAATTCGGGATCCTTGTTCGTACCAAATACCCGTCCGGATCAAAAGAAATCCGGACTTCTTCTTTGCTCGGACAGGTCAGCACCCTCATATCCTCGGCCAAAAGATCGCCTCCAAACACGGGAATCTGCTTTGACATAGAATTTGTCGAAAAAAACAACGTATCATGAACAACATATGCAATCCTACGGTCAGGCAGGGATATGCTCGCCCCTCCGGACATGGAGCACACCATCCGCATAACAGCCGCATGATGTACCTCAGAGAGATTTTTCGCTTCTCCAAAGGTCAGGATAAACAACTTCCGGATCAGACGGGACGAAATAGATGAGGGCTCTTTTCGCAGGAGCCCGCACGGCAATCCGATCGCCTTCTCCCTTTTCACTTGACTGTTCTTAAATATTTCTTCCACAACGGCGTCAAAATATTCCTTATCTCGCCGAATGATCTCAGCAGCCATCAAAACAGGCTGAACAGGATCCTTTTTACAGGCTGTCTCGAGACGAGGGAAAATCTCATTGCGAAAGTAGTTTCGCATATACGTATTGTCGGCATTTGTAGCGTCTTCGGCAAATCGGACATTGTGTTGTGTCAGGTAATTCAGGATTTCGCTCTTGGAAGCGAAAAGAAGCGGTCTGACGATGCGCCCTGATTTCGGAGACATGCCGGACAATCCATCCGGACCCGTACCGCGGAATAAATTCAACAGGAAGGTCTCGGCCGCATCCTCTCGATGATGCGCGATGGCCGTGAATACGGGACCCTCACCGGCCTCTTCGAGTTGCTCACTGATTTCTTTGAAAAAGGTTTGCCGCACATCCCGGCCGGTTTCCTCGAGACCTCGTCCCGAACGGGCCGCCAACTCGGGAACGTCGACAGTTTTCGAGAAGAAGGGAATGTTCTTCTCAAGGCAGAACCGGTGAACAAGCTCTTCGTCCTTGTCGGCATCGGTGTGGCGGATCCTATGATTGATATGGGCTACGCAAACACGAGGAAACGAGCTTTCTGCTGCCCCGTTCCCTGAATCGGCTATGCGAGGTCCGACATGAAACAAGTGATAACAAATATCCAGAAGACACATAGAGTCCGCTCCGCCGGATACTGCTACAAGCAAAGTCGTACAGGAAAACAATCCGTTAGCCTCTGCATATTCATATACATTCTGCTCGAGGGGCATCAGACAACTCCGTTCACTTCAGGCGGCTCAAGTCCTTCATGCGAATAATTGGCATCATCCGGAAAATCAACAAAAGCATCGACAGAAGCAGGAGCCGCATACAGCTCCTCCGGCGGGACCGGTGCCCCGGAATCCGAAGGTTCGAAAAAGAGTGTCCTCTTCGCGTCCCACTTCACCATGACGGTCCGGGTCGCGCCCTGTCTGTTCTTGGCAATAATGACCTCCGCGTCCTCTATGGGTGGTTTCTCACCCGACTCATAATACTTGTCACGATAGAGAAACATGACCATATCGGCGTCTTGCTCAATCGCACCCGAGTCACGCAGATCTGCCAGAAGAGGTCGCCTGTCTTCGCGGTACTCGGCTCCGCGTGACAACTGGGAAAGCGCAATGATCGGAACATCAAGCTCCTTTGCCATTATCTTCAAAGATCGGGAAATTTCCGAGATCTCCTGCTGGCGGTTGCCGCTGTTGCGATTACCGGCCGAGCTCATCAGCTGCAGGTAGTCAATAATGATGAGACCAAGCTTATTCTCGTTCTTCAGTTGACGGCACTTCGCCATCATCTCAATCGTATTGATTCCGGAACGGTCGTCAATCACAAACGGAATCGGTGAAAGAACAGCCATCGCGTTCCCGATGTCGTCCCAGTCCTTCTCCTTGATCTCGGCATTCTGAAGAGAATAGGTGCTTATATTCGATTTTGATGCAAGAATACGATTGCCGATTTCCGCCTTGGACATTTCCAGGCTGAAGAAGGCGACATGTGTACCGTAATAGATGGCTGTATTGGTTGCTATATTGATAACAAAAGCTGACTTACCCATAGCGGGTCTGGCAGCTACAATGACAAGCGATCCGGGACGCAAGCCGCCGATTGCACGATCAAGCATGGAAAAGCCTGTATAAACAGCCTTCTTCTGCGCCTTTCCTCTGCTGATATCCAGAATCTCCTGAAGCGTTCTTTTCAGGATGTCATGTATGGATTCAAATCCGATACCCGTAGGGTTTTCACGAATGGCAGTCAGACGCTGTATCGCGATATCGACCAGATGATTCGCTTCCTGCTCCTCCTCAAAGGAAAGCTTCACGACATCATCCAGTGACGCAATGAGTTTGCGTAACATGGATTTCTGACGAATGATACCCGCGTACTCGGCGGCATTCGAGCGTATGACCGGCATATCAGACAGCTTGCTGATATATTCTGTTCCTCCGGCTGTCTCCAGTTCTCCCTTCTTCGAGAGCAACTCAGCGACAGTAATGATGTCAACCGGAGTACGAAGAGATACAAGCTCAAGAACCGCTGAAAAAATGAGTCTGTGATTCGGAAAATAGAAATCATCCGGCACCAGAACAGCTGTCACGACTGTAAGGGCCGCCTCGCTGTCCAGACACGAACAAAGCACGGCCTGCTCGGCTTGCTTATTCTGTGGAGGCAGTCTGCCGGCTGCCGTGGAAGTTGTACTTGTCGTCATGGGGCACTAGACCTTTCCGGCTGTCAGGATACTGCCTTTACATCAATTAGGATTGATACCACGACTTCCACATGAAGCTTCAGCGAAACCTCGAATGAACCGACAGATTTGATCGGATTCTTGATGACAATATTCTTCTTGTCGACAGCGAAACCTTCCTTGGCAAGAGCGTAAGAAATGTCCATTGCTGTGACGGCTCCGTACAGTCTGCCGCCTTCTCCCGACTTCATCTCCAAAGATATATGACGGCCGGACAACTTCTGTCCAACAGCCTTGGCTTCTTCAAGTTCTTTCCTGGCCTTCTGCGCCTGAGAGCCCTTCTTGAGCTTGATGGCATTCAGATTCGACGGGGTGGATTCGAGAGCAAGGCCCTTCTTAAAAAGAAGATTTCTCGCATATCCGTCATTGACCTCAACAATATCATCGACCTTTCCCAAGCCCTTAACATCCTGCAATAATATGACTTTCATATGAACAGTAAGCTACGGTCCCTGCCATAGCGTTCCCCCTTTATAAAGTATGTGGTAAAAAAATCAGGCACCCTTCACTTAGTCAAGGATGCCTAATATTATAAGCGGAACATTCGGCAAGTGCAAGGAAGCACTTCAGACAACTCTTAGTCAACTGCAAAAGGCAGAAGAGCTATGTGTCTGGCACGCTTGATCGCAATCGTCAGTTCTCTTTGATGCTTCGCGCAGTTACCTGTCATGCGCTTCGGTAAGATCTTACCACGCTCGGAGATGAACTTACGAAGTCTCACTACGTCCTTATAATCAATCACTTCCACCTTATCGGCGCAAAAAGCGCAGACCTTACGGCGTGTACGTCTCATTCTCATACCACCGCGTCCGCCCTCACGGTCGCCAAAATCGCGTCCGCCGGCTCTGGGTGTTCTATTCTCAGCCATATACGAATCTCCTTTCAATCAAATCCCGCAAGCCCAAACGGCTCGCGTCGCACTTATATGCGAATCCTTATAAGTCAAACGGGAGTGTTGTATCGTCGTCCATGGTCGCAAAGTATCCGCTGTCCACAGTCGGCGCCGGCGGCGGGCTCATGCTCGGTTGAGATTTTGTTGCTTCAAAGCTTCCGTTGCCGGATGCCCCTTCCCGCTTGGATTCAACAAACTCGATCTCATCCACGATCACTTCCGTTACGTAGACCTTTTTCTTCGTGGTCTGATCCTCATAGGATCTGCTCTGCAAATTGCCGATGATGGCAATCCGCGATCCCTTCTGAAAATACTTGCCCAAGAATTCGGCCTGCTGACGCCATGCCACACAAGAAATAAAGTCTGACTGACGTTCTCCGCCTGCTGTCTTAAACTTTCTGTCCACCGCCAGTGTAAAGCTGCAAACAGCAACCTGACTCTGCGTGGATTTTACTTCCGGGTCCTTGACGAGTCTTCCGACAAGAATGACTTTGTTCATACATACACTTCCTTTTCGTGATTACGCCTCAATACGGATAACGAGGAAACGCAACACACCTTCGGTAATCTTCAGAACTCTCTCGATCTCCTTAGGGAAATCGGGTTCCGATGTGAAGTTGAACTGAAGGTAATACCCATCTTTCTGATCATTGATCTCATACGCAAGACGTCTTACGCCTACTGTCTCGACAGAATCGATAACAGCACCGGAAGAAACCTTGGCCTTGATCGTCTCTGTAACGGAAGCATAACCTTCCTCACCGAGAACCGGGCTAAGAACTACGACTAATTCATACTTGTTTGCCATCTTAAATTCACCTCCTCCTGGACTGAACGGCTCTCACAGATAACGAGAGCGAGGATTATTAACGATAAAGCTGCATCCTTTGCAGCACGAAAAATGATAGCACACGCAATGGCGTCGCGTCAAGTGTAATGACTGCAATAAACAGAAAAGAGGGTAAGCGTGCTGGTCCGTCATCCGGATCGGCTTCATGATATCCGGCACCTTCCGTTAGAACGGGTTACTTGCATCTTACAATGAAAAACAGGTCTTCGCTATATGTTAGAGCCAAAAAACGAACTATTTTATCGAGAGATCACGAATACCGAGGTCCCGTATCACGTATCCCCATGCATCCGACAAGAGCTGTCTCAGCTGCTCAGCCGTTTCACGATATACTGCGAGTGAACTTCCGTAAGGATCCGTCACCTCGGTCTTCATGTTTTTATCAGTCTTTCTGATATCTCGAATTTCAAAATATTCCGAAAACGAAAAAATCTTCTCTCCTGCACTGGGAAAGAATCGTTTCAGAAGCGAGGCATGTTCCTTTGTCATGGTAAATATTAGATCCTGCGATTCCATCATTTCCTTCGTCGTTTTCTTCGCCCGGTGTCCGGACAGATCAATACCAAAAGATTTTCCGGCGATTGATACGGCATGATCCGCGGCCGGACTGCCTCCGTCGGCAAAAATGCCGGCCGATCCAACCGAAATGCGGACGAACCGATTTAGATCCGATTCAGCGACGCAAGGGCCGCGAGCCTGGACGAGCGACCGGAAAGCCGCCTCAGCCATCGGGCTTCTGCAGGTGTTGCCCGTACACACAAACAGTACTCGTTTCTCACCATCTCCGACAGAAACACGGTTCTCGCCGCTCTTGGCCTCTGAGGATGCTTTTTGCAGACGGTTCATGTATGCCCGCTCGATTCCGTCTCCGGAAAACCCAACGGCAAGAATTGTTTCCACATCCGACGTATCAAGAGAGCGCAGACCGTCAAAAAGAAGCTTGGCAGCCTGGTGGACATCCCATGCCTCGCCATAAACATACATGCGGACGCGGAGCAGTTCCTCTTGCGATAGATAAGTGTTAAGAAGTCTGCTTTCTGAATCCGAGCAGAAAACGCCGATATTCTTTGCTTGTGACCGCAGTGCTGCCCGGCAGTCATTGAGAAGTGCCTCTTTTCGCGAAATCAAGTCGGAGGCCATAACGACCGAAACCGAAGCGTTTGGAGCGTAATGTCTGTATTTCATGCCGGGAGCCTTCGGAACCGAGCCGGAATCGACAGCTATCGAATCCTTCTCCGTATTCGCGACAATGACAAGCCCGTCCACCCGACAGGCGTTTTCGATCATCTGTAGAGTAATCGCTCCCGGACGCAGAATGATTGGATTCTGACCTGTCACGTCTACGACCGTTGACTCAAGTCCGACGTCGCAAGGGCCGCCATCGAGGATCAGCGGGATCCTGCCGTTAAGATCTGCCAGAACATGCTCAGCCTTGGTGGGAGACGGGCTGCCGGACAGGTTTGCGGAAGGAGCGGCAACGCCTTCCCCGACCGCGGCAAGTAAAGAAAGAGCCGCCTTGTGTGACGGCATTCGGATTCCGACTGTCGGGAGACCTGCGCTGACAAGGTCCGGAATCCGCGCGCTTTTCTTCATGACAAGGGTTATCGGGCCCGGCATAAAGGCGCGAATTAAACAGGCGGCCAGAGGCGTAATCTCTCGGACAAGCCGCAAAATATCCTCAACCTTTGCCACATGAACAATCAGCGGATTATCCGACGGTCTTCCCTTGGCCCGGTAGATCTTGGCTACGGCAGCCGGGTCGGTTGCTATCGCTCCGAGACCATATACTGTCTCCGTCGGAAATGCGACCAACTGACCTGCTTTCAGCAAGGCGGCCGCCCATTCATAATCCTGTGGCTTTTCCGGACGCAGAACAGCGGTTGGCTCACCCGGCGAATAGATATGCGTCATCGAACGCTTCATTCCTCGTCCTCCCGACCTGTGCCTGTTCCTATGGTATGGTTGCGATCCGCTATGGTAATTGCGGAAATTAGTTCATCAAGGTCTCCGGCAAGAATCTCTTCAAGCCGGTATAAAGTCAAGCCGATACGATGATCCGTCACTCTTCCCTGATGATAATTATAGGTCCGGATGCGTTCACTTCGGTCGCCTGACCCGACCTGGGATTTCCGTTCCCGTGCGACAGAGCCTTCCTTGAGAGCCGTTTCGCGTTCCAACAGACGGCTCATCAACACGGCCATCGCCTTATCTTTGTTCTTATACTGGCTTCTCTCATCCTGACATTGCGCTATGATGCCGGTCGGTATATGCGTGATCCGAATCGCCGATTCTGTTCGGTTAACGTGCTGACCTCCGGCCCCTGACGCACGAAAGGTATCGATTCGTAAATCACCCGGATTGATATCAACCTCCACCGGATCCGCCTCCGGCAACACCGCGACGGTGACTGTGGATGTATGGACACGCCCTGAAGACTCGGTCACGGGAACCCTCTGTACGCGATGAACGCCACTCTCATATTTGAATCGGCTATATGCACCTGTTCCCTCTATCGAAAAAATAATCTCCTTATATCCGCCGAGCTCTGTTTCATTGGAGTCGATATACTCGGTTCGCCATCCTTTGCTCTGAGCGTAAACATCGTACATCCGAAAAAGCACACCGCAAAAAAGAGCCGCCTCTTCTCCTCCGGCACCCGCACGGATTTCTATGATGACGGATCTCCTGTCATTTGGATCCTGTGGCGTGATCTTTTCGAGAAATTCACTCTGCAGAGACAGAATCCTCACGTCGAGTTCATCCAGCTCAAGCTTTGCCATGCTACGCAACTCTTCCTCATCCGCATCGCGAAGGACTGCAAGCAAATCATTATGCTCAGTCTGAGACGCAGTCAGCCTATCGGCCAAATCGATTATCGGAGTAATCTCGGACAACTCTCGATTCAGCTTCATGTAGCGTGACTGATCGGAAATAACCGCGGGATCTGAGATTGAGGAAAGGATTTCGTCATATCTGTTTCGGATATCTTTGATACGTTCTTCTGTGCCGTCCATTCAAAACCTCTCTATTTTTCCAATGTCTGTCTATTATAGAGTGAAGTTCCAATTCGCACAAATCAGTATCACTAATTCGCAATCACACAATCGGGATATAATCTGTGTATTGTCTCTATATCCTCCGCCGTTACACCCTGGCTGAAATAGATCTTCCGGAGAGCTCGAAAATTCTTGATCTCATCTATTTCTTGAAAATATGCCGGATAAAGATAAAGTTCACTTGCCTGGGGAAAAAAGGAAGCCAAGCTGAGCAAAGAAATCTGCATATCGGAATGCAGCTGAATCTGATTGAAGTTCTGATCCACATTCATCAGCATTAACTTCTTCTGGGTGTATTCGAATGAATAGCTTATTATGTAATCCTTATACTTGCTGCCGGATTGTTTGAGTAAGACGTCGGAAATGGATTCATAAGACTTCTGCATGGTCTCCATCTGTGTTTGCAGATCTCCTGAGCTATATCGAAAATGGATCACTATCTTTCGGTTTGAATCATCCTGTGTAACCGAGGACAACTTCCAAACATCGGAATAAGACGTCTCGCATGTCATGATCGTTTTCTCAAGCTCACTTCTACTCTGACGGACAAATATGGGCAGCAAAATAATGATTACAATAACTGCTATCGAAACAATCAGGGATTTTGTAATCGTAATTGTCTTGATTCTCATGATCATACCTTCCGTTTTCTATGCGTATCCATAATTAACAGTATATCTATGTATAAATTATACATGATGTTCAAGAAAAGTTCATTGGCAAATTTCTAAAAGCTGAGAATTATCATTCGTCATTCTCCTTACGATAATCCGGGCGACATAAACGACAAGAGAATACATGATAGCTATAGCAGAATACGGACATCATAAAGGACCTTATGTGAACGGTTAACCGTGCAACAGTACAAGTAAACATGTTATATATTTCAATTCCACAAGTTATTTTTAACGTTATATAATGTTTAGGGAATGATTGCATAAATCCGCCATGTATTTTGCAAATTCCGCCGTTATATATTTAAATATCAGCGTATGTTCTGTTATAATAATATGCGGTTTGTTAGAGCTGCTGAACAGGCGGCGTCTGCGTTTTTCGTAAGATTCATATTTTGAAAGGGGATACATACATGCTGAAGACACATGAAGTTGAACAAATGACTTGTATCGCAAAGGGTCCCAATCACGGGGCAGCTCCGATTCCCGAAGAGGGAAAGTGGGTGCAGGCGAAGGAAATCAAGGATATTTCCGGATTTACACATGGTATCGGTTGGTGCGCACCGCAGCAGGGAACCTGCAAGCTGTCTCTGAACATCAAGGAAGGCATTATCCAGGAAGCTCTTGTTGAGACGATCGGATGTACCGGAATGACACACTCTGCCGCTATGGCGGGAGAGATCCTTCCAGGCAAGACCATCCTTGAAGCCCTGAACACAGACCTCGTTTGCGACGCCATCAACACCGCTATGCGCGAGCTGTTTCTGCAGATCGTATACGGACGCTCCCAGTCTGCCTTCTCCGAGGGCGGTCTTCCGATCGGAGCTTCTCTTGAGGATCTTGGTAAGGGCCTTCGTTCCCAGACCGGAACCATCTTCTCCACATTGGATAAGGGGCCCCGTTACTTAGAGCTTACCGAAGGATATATCGTAAAGCTTGCTCTGGATGCTGACGATCAGATCACAGGATATCAGTTCCTGAAGATCGGACCGATGCTCGAGCTCATCAAGAAGGGCGAAGACGCCAACGAAGCTTACAAAAAGAATCTGGGCACTTATGGCCGTTTCGAGAACGCAGCGCGCTATATTGACCCCAGACACGAGTAATTACGAGGAAGGAGATTCAATTTATGGCACTTTTTGAAAGCTACGATAGAAGAATTGCCCAGATAAACGCCACACTTTCACAGTATGGCATCGCGTCCGTCGAGGAGGCTAAGGCCATCTGCGACGCAAAGGGGATCGATCCCTACAAAATCTGCAAAGAGACACAGCCGATCGCGTTCGAGAACGCCGCATGGGCTTATGTTGTCGGAGCGGCAATCGCCATCAAGAAAGGTTGCGTTAAGGCTGCCGACGCCGCTGAGGCCATCGGTATCGGCCTTCAGGCTTTTTGTATTCCCGGATCCGTCGCTGACGACAGAAAAGTCGGAATCGGCCATGGTAACCTGGCAGCTATGCTTCTTCGTGAAGAGACTAACTGCTTCGCATTCCTGGCCGGACACGAGTCTTTTGCGGCCGCTGAGGGTGCAATCAAGATTGCTCTTTCCGCCAACAAGGTTCGTAAGGCTCCCCTTCGCGTAATCCTGAACGGTCTGGGTAAGGATGCAGCCTTTATCATCTCGAGAATCAACGGTTTCACATACGTACAGACACAGTTTGACTATGCCACAGGCAAAGTCTCTGTTGTTAAGGAAATCGCTTACTCTGACGGAGATCGCGCAAAAGTCCGTTGCTACGGCGCCGACGATGTTCGCGAGGGTGTTGCGATCATGCACATGGAAGGTGTCGATGTTTCCATCACAGGAAACTCAACCAATCCGACACGTTTCCAGCACCCCGTCGCAGGTACCTACAAGAAGGAATGCTATGAGCTAGGAAAGAAGTATTTCTCCGTTGCTTCCGGCGGCGGCACAGGTCGTACCCTACACCCCGACAATATGGGTGCAGGTCCTGCTTCCTACGGTATGACAGACACAATGGGTCGTATGCACTCTGACGCGCAGTTCGCAGGCTCGTCCTCCGTTCCCGCTCACGTCGAGATGATGGGCTTCTTGGGCATGGGTAACAATCCGATGGTCGGTGCGACTGTCGCTGTTGCCGTTGCTGTTGAGGAGGCCGGCTGATCCTGTCCTCAACGTTAATACCATCAAAACCACCCGTCAAACAGGTGTTTTTTTCCTCAGGGCTACAAGCCCATATGAAAAGCCGGCGTCCAATGGCGCCGGCTTTTCATATTCATTCAAGACTCTCTCCATCAAAAACTTCATCGCTGCATCTCGTTCTCCTATCAGTACCTGTAGAGCTTCCTCATGCGTTAGTGTAAGATTAAGCTGAGCCATTTATCTTTCCCCCTGTTTTGTATTTGTGTTAAAACAAATATTATACAGGTCTGAGATGTGGCTCATTTCTTTTCTGAATATACACCATTATACGGACTCAACTGTAATCAATGACAATAATATTCTTTGTTGTTCAATGACTTGCATAGTAAAATCCATATTTCGCCAATGTATTAGGTAGTCATTGACTTATGTTCACCTTTATTACTTATGGATGCACATACGAGATCGACTATTTTCTCTGATTGCATGGGTAATCAATGATAAATAAAACCCTTATCGCTCAATGATGCACATACGAGATTGCCTGTTTTCACCGATTGCGTGGGTAATCATTGACAAATAACAGCTTTATCGCTCAATGATGCACATACGAGATCGTCTGTTCGTGCTGATTTCGTGGGTAATCAATGAGAGAAAATGTATTTAGGATCCATTTCCTATTCTTAGAGGTTTGAAAATGTCTAATCTTTTTCGAAGGGGTGATTTTAGCGTTAAGAATCCTTTTCATATGCACAGAGGCTTGAGAATCTCTAATCTTTTTCAAAGCTTGGTTAACTGGTATATCCTCTTGCCCACCACCCGCATAGCAGGTGGTTTCATGTTTCGCTCGTTTGCGCTCAACTGACAAATGTCAGAATTGACGTCCTCCCCTCCCTGAAGAAAGAGAATTCCCTTCCCTGAACGACGAGTTTTTCCGCGCATTCAGATAAAAGCCTTCCTCTGCTTTCACGGGAACGGAAGGCTCTTATTAAGGCTCTTATTATGGAACAATGGAAGCTGCGAGAGGGTGTTTAATCTAAACAGAGAATCGAAAAAGCGCGATTCATTTCTGCAATATATCGATAATCTGTTGTGTCATCATGATTCGTACACGGGCCTCAATAGCCGTCTGAAGAGCCATTTGTGCAAGTCGTCCCTTTAATTCCTCGGGGGTGGAGTCTTCCATATCCTTGACCTTGGGAAAAAGCGCGGATGTGGTTTCCTCAATCGCTTCTCTCTGCGTCATCATGAAATAATCATAAATAGCCTTATCATCCATGCCCGTGCGAACGTTCTTGATGACGACCGAGAGATCTGACATCGACAGGACAGGCTTTAACGAGCAAAGAACCGACAGCAGAGCCAGATGCCCCTGGGTGTACTTCTTGTCCGTCGCACGGGGCAAGAGGCCGTCCTTGGTATAATTATTGATCATTGGCTGCGTCAGGAGTTTATCCTCTCCTTCCCTCTTGTACATGGACAACTGGCGGTCCATCAGCGTCAGGACCTGGTCCATATAGAGCCCGATATCGGGAAGGCGTTCCCAGGAGAACAGCTCCTGTCTGGTCAGGGACTCAAGCCACAATGTGAACTGTTCTGAAGGCGTCGTTGAGGAACTGCCGTCGTGGCTTGCCGGAACGTCATTATCTTTACTATGTTTCTCGCTTCTGGCCATAATGTCACCTCACAAGCATAACCATATACTGGGTTCATCCTATCATATATCAGCGTTTTTGTCTTTATGGGTCAGTCACCTGTATGCATGCTTTTTCCAAAGATTTTCTTTCGAGAATCATTTTGTGGCCGCAAGTATTGCAGGACAGTGTGACGTCAAGGCCGACGCGCAGAATGGTCCATGTCTTACCTCCGCAGGGATGCGACTTTTTCAATGTTAAGATCTGACCCGGTTGGAAAGGATACAAGAAAAATCGTCCCGCCATCATTCTCCTCCTGAAGAATTCGCTCTTCGTGCTCGTCTTCCGGCTAAGGTAACGCGAGGATTTCCGCCATGATCCTTGAAGCATCGAACCTCGGTGAAACCGAATTCGGCGCATAGGTCCGGAACGCTCTTTCCCTGATCGTATCCATGTTCGAAAAGAATCACTCCGTCTTCACTCAAATACTGTCCGCAACCGGACAATATCTTGCGGTAAAAGAACAATCCGTCATCTCCTCCGTGCAGAGCGAGTCGTGGCTCATAGTCTCCGACTTCGGGCATCAGCCCGGCCATCTCGGCGGTCGTTATATAAGGAGGATTCGAAATCAGAAGATCGCATTTTGCTTGATTCCAGAAATGAACCATAATCTTTTCTTCAGGATACAGGTCGCATTCAACCAAATGCAAATAGGTTTGTCGCGAGGATCTCGAAATATTCTCTCCGGCATAACGCAATGCATCCGGCGATATGTCTGTGAGAATCGCTTCAGCCATCACAGAATGCCGAAACAGTTCCTCAATCAGCGAAATCCCCAGACACCCGGTTCCGGTACAAAGATCCATCAGACGAAATAAAGAAGAAGGATTTCTATGAAATGACTGTTCCGGAACGCCCCCCCTATCAAGACCAAGAACAGATAAAGCGACTTCCAACAGTAGTTCGCTGTCCTGACGAGGAATCAGAACACCGGGACCGACAGCAAAGCTGCTTTTCCAGAAAGCCGCCTCACCTGCAATGTATTCCAAGGGTTCTCTACTGATCCGACGGGCAAATATTTCCTTCAGATGTTGATATTCAGCAGATGACAGGATCGTTTGCAACGGTTCACGGCTATGTGCAACAAAAAAGGAACGGTCCTTTCCCGTAGCCAGTTTCAGCCATCTGTACAGCTCGGACCGCGCATCCGGGATACCCGCATGTGTCAGAGCAAGACCTGTTTCCTGTATCCACTCGGTCAGATTCACCAGTTGTCCTCGTCACTCTTTTCCGGCAGGACAGCGGTCATAGCCGCTATGGCGACCTCAAGCATCGAATCGTCCGGCTCTCTGGTCGTAAAACGTTGCATCCACATTCCGGGACCCGCAACAGCGCGGCAGACCGGATTGTTATCATGTCTTCCCGTAAATCGTATGATCTCATAGGCAATTCCGGCGACTACCGGTATCAGAGCAATTCGGAGCAACTGGTTGATCCACCATACATTGATGCCGATAAAAGCACCGGCAATCGAGAAGACAAGAATGGAGACGATCACCACAACAAATAAAAATGCGGTCCCGCAGCGGGGATGAAAGCGGCTGTGCTTGCGGATATTCTCCACAGTCAGTGCCTCGCCTGCCTCGTAGCAAGCGATCGTTTTATGCTCTGCACCGTGGTACATCCAGATCCTCGCGATGTCCTTCATCTTCGAGATCAATACCAGGTACAAGATAAAAATTGAAATTCGAACCAGGCCTTCCACCAGATTCAGAATAAGATTGACTCCGATTTCATCCGTTCTGCCGCCTGGAATCAGAGAAGAAACCCCGTCTACGATTAGTCGAGGCAAGAGAATAAACAATACGACTGAAAATATGATTCCAAGGACACCAGACGCATAGACGAATACATTCGCGTGCTTGTCGATAAAAGAATCAATGCGACTTGGTTTCTTCTTTGTCTGAACAGGAGCGGCAGCCGCTCTCGCTTTGTTTGCCAACGATTCCGAGGTCTCTGATATGGCTTCTGAGGCACCGCCGGAAGCTTCTGTTTCCGATATGGCTTCTGAGGCTCCGCCGGAGGCTTCTACGGCCTCGGTCGATGTCGCCTCAGGTATCTCGGTCTGTGTGGCTCCATCGGTCTTTATGGCATCCTCCGGCCCCTCAGACAGCTCTGCGGACTTCATCAAAGCCCCCGTGCCGGTAATTAGCTGACGGAACAGACGCAGGCCGCCGCGAACAAAAGGAATCTTCTCGAAAAGAATGGTCTTCTGATCCGACGCTACTTCCTCGACAAAAATCGATCCGTCCGCCTTTCTGACAGCCATGGCTGTCCGGCGCGGTCCGACCATCATCAGCCCCTCAATCAGGGCTTGGCCTCCGATCGTGGTACGTTTCTGCAGTCGTGTATTTGTCTCCGGTGCCTTGTTCTTTTTGTTCTGGACCAGTTCTGATTTTGTAGAAAATACCATATGGGGTCTCCTTTTTTGGTCGTGCTTATCATTGTATCAGAGTTTCCGTTAAATGAAAAAGAGAGATGCAAAGCACCTCTCTGTCGCGTCTTGAGTAAAAAGAGAATTACTTGTTCTCCATTCTCTTTCTGAACTTATCAACACGTCCACCAGCATCAATAAGCTTCTGCTTACCGGTGTAAAACGGATGACACTTCGAGCAAATATCAACATGAAGGCTGTTCTTCGTGGATGTTGTCTCAAATGTCTCGCCGCAAGCGCACTTCACTGTAGCCTTCGTGGTCTTCGGATGGATTGCTTCCTTCATAATCTACCTCTCATCAAAAGCGCGGCGCGTATTCGTCCTCTCCAGAGGGACGGCTCCTACGTATGCCGGGCCGGATATATGTGCAAAGGTATGTTACAACAAACAGCAGATCGTGTCAATGAGAATCCACTCTATTTTCATTTTTATACTAATTTTTCCATAACGTAATCATCCATAAAAAATCCTTTTCCGATATCTGCCTTCTTCTCGTCTACAATCTGAAAGCCTTTCTTACGGTAGACGGCAATCGTTGGTTTATTTTCACGATTTACCGTAAGATACAGGGCATGAAGTCCCCGGTTACGGGCTTCCTCCTCACAGAAAGCCAGCATTGCATGAAATATTCCCTTGCCCCGATACTCTCTTTTTAAATAGAGCTTGCTCAGATACAGCTTCTCCGGCTCACAATGTATGCCGATATAGCCAAGAATAAATCCGTATTCCTTCACAAAAAAATACTCATAGCCCTCAGTGATCTGTTTGCGAATCGAATCATAGGATTGAAATTTCTCGACCATATAGTCGACCTGAAGGTCTGATATGATTCCCGGAAAATACTCATGCCAGATTTCGGACGCCAGATCCGAGAGGACCTGCAGATCGTCGTCATTCCTAATTTCTAAAAACGAGATGTCCATTCCTGCCTCCCTAGAATCGATCCACGATTTCATACAGAGTGTCGCGGAGCAGTGGATGAATTTCTCCGAAGCTTAATCCGTGTTCAAGGACATGTTGCGTATAGACTAAAGAGATATGACGGTCAGTATCCATAAGATTGTAGGAACCGGCGGCCCCGTCCCAACCGAACTCGCCGGCAGGAACACGTCCCAGTGACTGTGTCAGGGTTCTCACTCCCAGCCCATAGCTATATGGGTGAGGCTTCATCCGATTAAAATCTTTCTTCTGACTCTCGGTCAAATGTGCTTTGGCCATGAGGCGGACACTCTCCTCCTTCAGGATTCTTCTTCCGTTTGCGGCAACACCCAGATTTGCCAGGGCATCACAGAGGAGCGAAAGGTCATGCGAGTTACTCATCAGGCCCGCTCCTCCCGAGGCAAACAAAGGAGAGAACACGAAAGGATTCTTCTTTCCAATCGGCTGGACAGCAGATGAATCCGCAAAGTATTGGTACTGCTCGGACAAGCGGTGATACTGACTCTCTGTCGGGAAAAAAGTTGTATCAGTCAGCTCCAGCGGCTCAAAAACATACTCCTGCATCAGATCTGACAGAGATTTATCCGTAGCCGACTCGAGCACCGCACCCAACAGGTCATGACAGAAACTGTACTGAAAGTGTTCTCCCGGTTCAAAATCGAGCGGTTCCTGAGATAACGCGTCTGCGAGCATTCGAAGCGATATCGTAGAGGCGTCTTTTTTGTACAGACCCATTATCACCGGAGCTTCCACATTGTAGTTGAGACCCGCAGACATCGTCATCAGGTGAAAGACAGTAGGTTTGATTTGGCAAGGAAAGATCCCACCTTCTCGCCTGACTGTTATTTTTGACCACTCCGGAAGAAATTTATCAATCGGATCCTGCAACGAAAGCAGGTTCTTTTCGATCAGGCGAAGTGTCAATGTCATCGTAAATAACTTCGTAAAGGAATAGATCCAATAAAGATCTCCCGGGCCGGCCGGCTTGGTGCGGGCCGGGTCGGAATATCCCGCCGAGTGATAAAAGAGGCGCTGATGATCCTTGAAAATCACGCACTCGCATGCCGGGACATTCCATCTCTCATAGGCTTTGTCCAGAATATCTGCCATCGCATTGAAATTCATACTCAGCCTCCAAACCTTACGAATCCGGTTGACTCAGATATCTCGTTAAAATTCTTCCGTTGCGAACACCGCGATACGGACCGGTATTATTTCCCGCCTTGCTGGCCTGCTCCCTGCGATGAACCGTTACCTGTCAGTCGCGTGCCTCGCATTGCCTCAAATGTCGCCTTGTCATTGAATGATACATTGACGGAAGATACAAATTGGCTGTTACCTGTCGTCTTCAACAGCAGGCTGATGATCATCTCGGTGACCGCCGCCGTATCCAGTTGACCCAATGCCTTGCGGATCGTCCAGACAGCGTCCAGCTCAAGCTGGGACAAGAGAAGCTCCTCACGCCGGGTGCCTGACTTATTGATGTCAATTGCGGGGAAAATACGCTTCTCCGAGAGCTTTCTGTCAAGGTAGACCTCCATATTTCCCGTACCCTTGAACTCTTCGAAAATGACCTCATCCATACGGGATCCGGTATCGATCAGCGAAGTGGCAATAATCGTGAGACTGCCGCCGTTCTCGATATTACGAGCGGCACCGAAAAAGCGCTTCGGTCCATACAGAGCGCCCGGATCGAGACCACCTGACAGCGTTCTTCCAGTAGGATTGATCGTCAGATTATACGCACGGGACATTCGAGTGATTGAGTCGAGCAGAATAACGACATCCTGACCAAGCTCGACCAGACGCATAGCCCGTTCCAAAACGAGTTCCGTTATCTTAACATGGTTCTCCGGTGTCTTATCGAACGTCGAAAATACGACCTCTCCGTTGATGGAGCGCTGCATATCCGTAACTTCCTCGGGGCGCTCATCGATCAGGAGGACGATCAGCTTGGATTCCGGATTATTAATCGAGATAGCATTAGCGATCTTCTGCAGAAGAATCGTCTTACCGGCCTTGGGCGGAGATACAATCATACCTCTCTGGCCCTTGCCTATCGGAGCGATTAAATCGATGATGCGGGTCGAAAGCTCGATTTTCTCCGTTTCCAGAATATATTTCTCGTCAGGATATATGGGAGTGAGGCGATCAAAGGTTGCCCGTCTGATCATTTTTTCCGGAGGAAGACCATTGACTTCCTTAATGTACTGCAGTGCCTGGTAACGTTCACCCTCTCTTCTCGGACGGCAGGGACCCGATACATAGTCGCCGACCCGAAGATTAAATCTGCGGATATATTGCGCTGCGACAAAAATATCATTTTGTCCCTGAAGATAGTTCTCACGACGAAGAAAGCCATAGCCCTCCTGCAGGATTTCAAGGACACCGGAGAGGATTTCCTGATTTGACTCCTTGGAACGCTCTGACCGGTGAGCACGATGTTCCTGTGTCGTGTCATCTTCACTACTAGGCTGCTCCGATTCCGGCTGTTCCTGGGCATCTGTGGTTGCAGTAACATCCCCCTGCGTCTCGTTCTTTGGCTTGATGATGACGGATCTGTGTTTGGAGCGAGGGTGAGCGGAAGATCTTTCTAAGGATTGATTCGCCGCAACGGGTTCCGGTTTGGCTGACACAGTCGGCTTCACCTCAAAGGATGGAGCAGATTCCGCCGGGGTGTCCTCTAAAGGCATCGACCGATCGGCGTCCCGGCTCTCAGTCAGGCCATGATCTCTGCCGGTGTCCTGCCCGGGCTCTTGATTTGTCATGGGGACGGACACTTCCCTTCGAGGCATACCGTTTGTCTCTGCTGAAGCCGGTCCCGAATCCTCAACTGTCCGGGAAGTAAGACCTTCTCTTATGGATTGTGCCTCTGAGGGCACCTCAGCTACCACTCTTGTTTTCTTCTGCCGGTCCGATGGCTTCTGCTTCTTCGCACTCGATGTGGCGGGACTTTGCGGATCTGCTTGTCCGCCGGAAATCGATTCCGGAACTTGTGAGGAAGATCTTGCGGGCGCTCTGGTCGCTGAGGACTTCCTGCCCTTTGTCTTGGGCTCAGAAACGGCTATCTTCCCTTCTTCTCTCGCGAAGTCGTTGGAATCCGCTGAAGGAGCCGGTACTTCTGTCGTTGCTGCTTCTTTTGCCGACGTATTCCCGGTAGCGAGCCGAGGTACTTGCCTGGGTTTCTTGGATTTATCCGGTGTTTTTCCGGCAACCTTGGATTCAGAAACGGAAGAACTTGTGACCGGTCTCTGAGACAACTCCTGATCCGGTTCTGCAATCGTATCCGAAGTCAGAACTTCAGAAGTCTGCTTATGTCCGGACGGTGATGTTTTCTTCGGCTTCTCTATCATCGGCTCAGTAACAGTATTGGAGAGATCTTCTGCAGACCTCACAAGGTCGTTCTCGACAGATTTCTTACTGGTGGGATTCACAGACGGTCTGCTGACACGATCCTGCTCCGCCAAGAGCTCAATCAGCTCAGGTTTGGTCATACGATTCGCTTTTTCCTCTGTAAGGACACCGAAAAGCGTGGCAATCGCGACCAGATCTTTCTTCTTTTTCTGCGAAAAATTATCAGTTGGATCCATTTATTCACCTCAGTTGTTTATTGGGAGCAAAAATGATAGACGCAAAAAAACCAATCAGGCTTTCAGCAAATTCAAGGCATAAATGCAGACATTCATGCAATATTCAATCCATTATCACACGTCGAGAATCTGAGTTCGATTATGTTAATTCAACGAAAAAAAAACCACGAGAGATAGTAATGCCACAAATAAGGAATCTTGCGTTTGGTAAGAACGTAGCCATTATAATTCGCGAAAAGCAGTGCGTCAAGGCATTTTCATGACATTGTTCTTCATGCCGATGATTTTCGTTGTTGATGTGGTGGAATGAAACACAGAGCACAGAAAACAGGCGAAGAATCCCGATAGACTCCACCGGGATTCTTCGCCTTGCAAACTGTCAAAATGTGCGATCAAGCATCACCTAGCGCCGCAAACTTATCCATCATATTCAACGCCTTGCCTGTTCCGATGGCAACGCAGCTGACAGCATCATCCGCAACAAATACATCTATACCGATCTTCGTAGCCAGCATGCGGTCCAAGCCATAGAGAAGTGCTCCTCCGCCTGTCATGACGATACCTCTCTGACTGATGTCTGCCATGAGCTCCGGGGGCGTGCGTTCTAGGACAGAGTGTACCGCTTCAAAAATCTGAGCAACCGGCTCTTCCAACGCCTCCAGCATCTCCGTCGAAGATACCGTTACCGTGGCGGGCAGTCCCGTAATCAGATTGCGGCCGCGTACGTCCATAGTTGCTTCCTCTTCCCTCGGGTAGGCACAGCCGATCTGAATCTTCAGCTCCTCAGCGGTTCGATCTCCGATCAGGACATTGTGTTTCCTGCGAACGTGCTTGACGATTGCCTCGTCAAACCGGTCTCCAGCAACCTTCAGGGAATAATCGACGACAGGCTCACATAGGGAAATTACAGAAATGTCCGTCGTTCCTCCTCCAATGTCAACGATCATCGATCCGCAGGCCTTCGTGATGTCGATCCCGGCGCCGATCGCCGCCGCAATCGGTTCGCGAATCAGGAAGACATCCTTCGCACCGGCATGCCGGCAGGCGTCCTCAACAGCCTTCTGCTCGACTGGTGTAATTACGGACGGAACACAAACGACAATAGTCGGTTTAAAATACGTGGCTCGCAGTCCATGACAAACACGGCCGATAAATGCCTTGAGCATAACCTCTGTAACCTTGAAATCCGATATGACGCCGTCACGAAGCGGACGTATCGCCTCTACAACACCCGGAGTACGTCCGAGCATCAGGCTGGCACTTTCTCCCACGGCAAGAACCTTGCCGGTCTTCGTATTTACAGCGACAACCGAAGGCTCCTTCAGAACAACGCCTCTTCCTCTCACATATATCAAAACACTACAGGTACCAAGATCGATACCTATATCCATGCCTAATCCCATGTTGATCTCCTTAATTGCATATGAAGCTAAAAATACAAATGAACAGGAATAATGATACAATAAAAACGAAGTTGATTCAATTGAAAGAACGATAATCGTGAACTTGACGGGTCGTTTAACATGAAAAAATATCTTGCATGTCTCTTTATGATCATTGATCATATCGGATTATACTACGCCGATATGCTTCCTGTTAATGTTTATCACTGTTTTCGATTCATCGGCAGTCTGGCACTTCCGCTATTCATGTATTGTCTGGTTTTTGGCCTTCTTCGAACAAGCAGTGCATCCAAGTACTTCTTCCGGATACTCAGCTGTGCTGTCGGCACCCAGCTGATGATCCAGTTGGCTTTTCCTATATTAGGACGGACACCGCTTGACTTACCTTTGACAGATTGCTTTCTTCTGGTCATAGCATTTGTTCTTCTTTATGCTTACGAACTGATGCTCGCCGCAATACCCGGAGATCGGATCGGCTCCCTGCGTCTGATTGAAGCCGCCGCAAATACAAATTCCGATCGATTCGATGTCCGGATCGGAGCAGGTCAGGTCGGTCACTTGAAGAAACCCGGCATTGTGATACCGTCTATTTCCGGCGGCGGGCTTTTCTTCTTGTCGATCCTTCTGATTTTCCTGTCTCTGGTCCTGTCCATTCTGCTTCCTTTGGAGAAGGCTTTCTGGGGCATACTTCTGGCGTCTGTCTTTTATTTGATGGAACGCATTAGAGTCCGTGAAAGCCGATTCCGTATTGCTCTGTGGTTTCTTCTTATCGCGGTCATCGACTTCGTGATCACCTATTTATCCACCAAGCAATGGAGTACAAATGCTTTTTCATTGCTTGCGGTTATTGTCTGTCTGCTTCCAAATATCGAGAAAAAACCAATTCGGGCGGTGCAGATTTTTTTCTATCTCTTTTATCCCCTTCACATTCTGGCACTGATTCTTCTACGAGAATTACTTTAGCCCTGATTCAAATTTTCATGTCACGCTTCCGGTAAAAATAACAAGCTCCAAATAACAGGCTGATTATTATAATAATAGACAATGCCAAGTATCCAGGCCAATGACCGAGAACCAGTATGTCCTTTGGGTCGAAATATTTAAAGAACGTTACGTATTTCAAGAAATTGAGATCTTTTGAAAGATCGACGATCATCGACAGAAAATACATGGCAAGAAGAGTTCCGGAGGAAAGAACAGAGGCAAGCTTCGGTCTTTTCAACAAACCGGCAAAAAAAGCACCAATGGAGAGAAAAACAAGCTGCAGGACAAATCCGGAACACATCAGGAGAAATAATTCTCGCGAAAATTCCTCCCACTCAGCAAAACGCAAAAGCGTGAGAACAGAGAATCCATACGTGACAAGTAGGATCACAAAAGAGAGGATAAAAGCAGCAAGTAGCTTCTCCGATAGTATTCGAAAACGAGAAACCGGCTTGACAAGCAAAAACTCAAGAGTCCTGTCTCTCTCCTCCTTGGTAATAATTGACGAGGAAAGCATGCATGCTTGCAGGGCAAGCATGAGACCTACATATAGAAAGAGAACGGCAAAGTATTCGACTGCCTTCGAGAGGTCAAATACACCGATTCCAAATATGCTTTTTAAAGAATCCGGTAATGTATCAACCAATTCAATCATAGAATTCTCGCCCGAAGCTATTCCTGCCTCATATTTTCCCATACCGGCAAGAACAAGAAAAACAATTCCCGCACACCAGATAAGCGTAGAACGAAGATGTGCCCTCAGCTCCCTTTTTAAAATCAGCACTTTGCACCTCCTTACACCGCATGAATATCCTGTCGGATATATACGGCATAGCTAATAGTCAAAGATACAACCACCAGAAAAATACCACAAAGGACATAGCTCATTTCATATCCACGGTTTAGGATGATATACTCCGGTTTCATGTACTCATAAGGTGTGAAGTACCTGAGCTTATCACTTTCACTTGTCACGGCAAAGGCAGACAACGCGTAGAGAAAAAGTCCGATCCCCAGTGCCACCGGCAACACCGCACGAATTTTCTTCGCCACGACAGATACCATAAGTCCGATGGAATAGAGAACGATTTGGATATAGAACATGGCAGCACAAAGCAGCAAAAATATTTCGATATCGATCTCCTTCGAAGAGATAAGATGAAGCATGGCAAACATACATATTGAAAAGAACAGCCAGGTTGTTAGGAGAAGTGTAATAGAAGCCAGAATTTTCGCGTTGAGTATGCATATCCTTCTGACAGGTTTTGTCATGAGAAAATCTGCGGTTTGATCACGTACCTCTTTCGATACAATGGAAACACCCAGAATCAATTTACTATAGCACCAACACAAACTCGCGAAGAGTAT
>CAZOFY010000030.1:11667-25916 GCA_964579245.1 uncultured Mageeibacillus sp. | reverse complement strand
GGTAATCATTGATAAATAACGTCTTTATTGTTCATTGATGCACATACGAGATCGTCTACTTGAGATGATTTCGTGGGTAATCATTGACAAATAACTTGTTTGTTGCTCATTGAGGCACATACGAAATCGTCTCTTTGCACCGATTGTGTGGGTAATCATTGACGAATATTCCGATTATTGTTCATTGATGCACATACGAAAGGTCGTGTTTCGTCGATTTAGTAGGTAATCAATGACAAAAATTGCCTTTAGAATTTATTTACTATGCATAGAGGTTCCCAAAGCTCTACTCGATTGCGACGGATGTTTTTCCGGCTTAACCGCTTGCCCCCCTGCGCGTAGCTGGTGGTTTCTTGTATCGCACTCGTTGGCGCGAAACGGGCTTAGGCCAGCAGAAAAACACCCGTCTTGGATGACGGGTGTATCGCACTGTGTTACACGAAGGTCATGCAAATATCCTGTACTCAGATTTGTATTCTCTTCCTCTCCTGCGCCAGTGCGAGCATCACACCTCCAGGGGCACTCGAGCGAACCAGAAGCATTCTTCCTCGTTCTGATGCAAGGTATGCGGCTGACGCTGCCACTGTCTCCGAAGACTGTGTTTTTTGCGAAAAGGGAGTTTGCAAGAACAAATAACTCACCTTACGTATCTCGTCGCCGTTCTTGGATACAAGGGGAACTGACATATGCTCAGCAAGTGATTGAATGGCCGGTTCCTCCGCTTTCAAGGTGCTGGTGGCTATCCGGCAAATCGCCTCCTCCGGAATCCCTTGTCTTGTCAACGTGTCCTGAACAGCATGCAAGACATACTCATGATTGCTTCTGGAACGGCAAGAGACCCCAATGACGATATCACGGGGGCGAAGAACAAGGATATTCTTCGAATAAACCTGCTCTGCTTCCAGGAGTTCTCGAGATGTCAAAAACACGGCGGGTATGTCCTCTCTGGCACACATTTGATATCCTCGCCGGATCATGCGCGGATCCTCCGCATCGTATCGAAGAACACGAAGACTTCCGGATGTTGCATCGATCGTATCCCACTCGATATCGTGGTCTGTGTGCAGCTCGACACCGGCGCCCTGCAACAGCAAATCCGTCAGCTTCTGCAAGGCCTGATGGTTTTCAATGACCAGGTCGTTACGCAGGGCAACATCCTCAAAAGAAAGCACAGCGGAAAGATCTGTGAAGGTTGTGATGACAGCCTGTGCACCAAGAAATTCGGCCACTTCAACGGCTCTTTCATTGGCCTCACCGGATTGTCCGGAAAGAAGGGGAACGACAAATCTGGCTTCCTGATCAATGACAAGAATTGCCGGCTCAGCCGCCTGAGATTCAATCAGCGGTAGCAAGTGACGAATGGCCGTCCCCGCCGCTGTTATGAATACAAGAACATCGCTTCCGGCAAACGCTTCCCGAATGTCGGAAATACGCAAGACCTTGCCGCTGAAATGCGATGCCAGACGTAACGCGATCTCTTTTCCGCTCCTCGTTGTCGCAAAAAAGGCATACTCCATACTCGGACCCTCCCGATAAACCTCAGATACCCTTATTATACTTCTTTTTTCTTCTCGCAAGAAATATACTTGCTGCTGTTGTGATTCAGTTTGTAAAGCATCATTCCTTTAGGGTTGAAAAAAAATCAACCTAGTAAATGTACAGAATCCAAATTACAATGTGGTCAGTGCTTAGACACGTTTCGTGTTCTTCCGAGCCATAAATCCAACAAGAGAGCGCGCCGGCGATGCGATAGTCCGGTGCGTTTTCGTTTTTCAACGAATTATGGCTTCCGTCTGAATCGGATACTTATCCCGAATTTTTCAATGATATAATATAAGTACGTACACGCTGATGCGAAAAGAACGAAGGTGATCGTATGGAAACGAGAAAAACTTACGGGCTTGTACTGGGCGGAGGCGGCGCACGCGGTGCCTATCACATTGGCGCATGGAAGGCTCTGTCAAAGATGCACGTGAATATCTCCGCCGTGTCCGGCGCTTCGATCGGCGCAATCAACGGAGCCTTGTTTGTCCAGGGGAATCTGAGACTTGCTGAGAATCTTTGGCTCATATCGAGCCTTTCTGACTTCGTTCGATTCGAGGAGGAGCTTCCGATACCGGATAATCTTTTTGACATCCGGAATGTCAATCAGCTCTTGCGAATTCTTCTTGTTCAGCGTGGACTTGATCTTGATCCCGCCCGCAGTTTACTGAGTCGCCACATTGATGAGGCCGTTGTTCGAGAGTCTCCGATCGACCTAGGAATCATCAGTTATGATGTGACTGCCAGGCAGCCTGTAGAAGTTTTTAAAGAAGATGTCCCTGAGGGGGCATTATTCGAATACTTGCTAGCAAGTTCCTCCCTGCCCGTTTTCAAAACAACCCAAATAAACGGAAATACGTTAATCGACGGCGGCTTCTACAATAACCTTCCGATCGATATGCTCGCCGGGCGCGGAATATCAGATATCATCGTGGTCGATCCCGGTGGCATGGAGTTGGTCAGACCACCGACAGCAAGTGGTCTGAGCATCCTAACGATACGGCCTCAGGTCCCACTGGGTGGTCTGTTGGATATGACACCGTCGGTGGTCAGGAAGAGTATCAAGAGAGGCATGCTCGACACGTATCGGGTTTTCGGTAAGCTGACCGGAAAAACATACTATCTGACAGTGAGAAGCTCGGCACGTTTTGTCAGGGAATATGGGCAGGATGTTCTGGATGGGCTTGAGACTGCCGCAGCACGATACGGCATTAATCCCCTTCGAATGTACACTCCCGAGAAGCTTTTTCGTGCTGTTGAGAAGAAGTTCAAGCAGGACAGCGAGAAGTACATCATGCTTCGGTGTAACCAAAAGAGCAAACTGCGGGAAAGGCTTTTACTTGACCGTCCACATCTTCATAAGCTGGAAAAGGATTTCTTGATCCCTGCCGCCGTCGAGGTCTTGGCCGACCCGACCGTTCCCGATGCGGCGAAGGATATCTTGCGACGGCTGGCTCCTGTCCCGTGCTCAGCGGGATCTGCCCTGCTGGCGTTGGGTGTCCGTATCGAGATGCCTTGCGAGAAGTCTTTGCAAGAAAGAACACCTCCTGGTTTCACCGAATAATAGAGCACCTGTCAAAAGATCTTTGTTCTGCGCCTTCAAATGCCTGAACACAGATATGTTTACAAAGGAAATCTTCACGTATCTTATTTTTCTGCCTGCTCCGCCAGAATTTTCTCATTCCATTGTGCATCGCAAAACACGAAGGTCTTATAATCGTCAGTCTGATCAGGGTCGATTGATATGTTATTCGGTGATTTTTTCATGTTGTCGAAGAAAGACTCCAGTGAAGGATCTTGAGCAAGAATCTCCGTTTCAAATTCAAGCATGACAAGATGTCCGCTGGCCGACAGTTCCGCATCCATATATGTGACATCATAGTCCTTAATGTTTCCGGCCAGATACATTCTGCTGTTGTACAGCGCTATCTGTCGATCCGGAACAGAGTAATTCAGTAGAACAAGCGCAAATGCACCGGCAAAAACGAAGCTCTTAAACAGAGGAAACTTCGGGAAGAACTCGCGTAACAGGACGAATAAGAACCAGAATGCCGCCAGAATCATAAACGCCGTAACAAAATACCGGAGCATACTTAATCCGTATACCTGTATGTACAGACTCATCCTCAGAAAAGCAGAGACGAGTTGTACAACGGACAAGAACATCAGCAAGACATTCATCAGTCGGATGACAAGGCCCGGCACGCCAGCACGCACGGTGAAACGGACACTGAAGATCATCAGGATAATATTGATCCAGGCAATGAAGGCAAGTTCGAAAAATCCGCTTCGCGCATATTCGGCATAGCTTATATTCCCCGGAAGGATGCCGCTGCCCGCACTGAACAGGTATCGGAACTGGACAATCGCATACAGCAGATAAAGGATATTTACCATCACCAGAATGGTAATGGCAAAGGCGGCCGGAAGCTTCTTGGTATCACTTTCTGTCTTCACTATACCCTTAAGAAGAAAAACCTTCTCCCGATAGGTCCAGACTGAGCTGAGGACAAACGGTGCGAGGATAAGGAATACAATACCCTTGCTAATGAATGTACCAAGTCGAAGTTGACTCAGAGCATCGAAAAACGGCTTGAAAACACCTGCAAACACAGGATCCGCGTTGAGTAGCAGGACCGCGAGGATAGCAAGCAGCGGAATTCCGACCAGCAGTGCAAGAAAAACATATAAGACCGTGAATAGGTTCTTTCTCCGGTTCTCCCGGTTTCCTGATTTTCCGGTGGCAGCCAGATCGAGCCACGGACGATGAATGCACACGAACGGGCGGGTAAAATATCCGACAATCCGTTCGAGCTGAAAGATTCCCGAGTCCCATCGCAACGTATCTCCCAGAACACCTTGTAAGAAAAGAATCCCCATGAGAAAAATAGCAACAAGAAAATTCAGCAGTTCGAGCGCCTCATTATTATATAGTGTATAAGATACACTCAAAGCCGCAACCGCAAAGACAAGCGTAAAATGTTCGATTCTATTACGGGATGAACCGACCGGTTTTCCAACTGCAAGGTAATATGAACCGAGAAGCAGAAAGAAGAAAATCGTCTTGCCGACACCCGCCGTTCCCATCCCCCATAACAAATATTCAACGACTGCGAATGCGGCGAGGCCGCCTGCCAGAAGTCCGCGAATGAGCTTCATCGTTTATCCTCCCTATTTTCCGGAACATACTCCAGAATATCTCCCGGCTGACATTTCAATGCCTCACAAAGCGCCTCAAGAGTTGAGAAGCGAATTGCCTTTGCATGGTCGTTTTTTAAAATCGAAAGATTCGCTTGTGTCAGGTCGATCTTTTCCGAGAGATCGGCGAGCCCGATTTTCCGTTGGGCCATCAATACGTCAAGTCTTACAATAATAGGCATATCACACCTCCTCAGATGGTCAACTGATGCTCTTCCCAAATCTTGCATGCCTGCCGAAAAACCTCGGCGAGTATCAGGGAAAGAAGCGTCAGCAGTAGGAAAAGATATGCACAGAAGATCGTGAGGATCGTTCCATAGAACAGCATTTTCCCGAAAAAAGCGGCCGAAAGCAGAAAGAATGCCAGGGCCAGTATCATGAAACGGCGAGGGTTCTTCGAATCGAAGGGAAGATTCTTCTCAAGAGAGCGCATGATCTGATGTCCTGCGAAAAGAACCAACAGGGTAAACACCCCACAGACATAAAGAAAACCAAGAAGAAAATTGTAGGACTCCTCAATCAAATAGGTTGTCTTCATCAGACCATAGATATACTGAAGAACACACGGAAGGAATATGAGTGTCAGAACATTCGCCACCAGAAGAAGGTCATTCAAAATTCTTACAGCGAAGGATAGACTTACTTTTCCCAGAATCTTCATACGGATTACCGTCCTTTCAAATCATTTATCCATATTATATTCCTAACAAAACTGTTTTGCAATATCTTTTTATTGTTATTCAATATATTTTTGTTGTTATACATTTTCCGTAAATCTATGTAGTTTTTGGGCTTTCCATTTTTCTTGTTTTTCGAGAGGTCAATGTACTATAATACGCCTATGAAAAGCATACTGTTGGTCGAAGATGACAAGTCCATTGTTCTTGGGCTCATGTATTCTCTCGAGAGCGAGGGTTACTCTGTTCTGTCTGCCACAACGGTCGCCGACGCGACCAGACTGTTATCCGGCAAGCGGTTTGACTTGATCCTTCTTGACCTTTCACTGCCGGATGGCAGCGGATATGATATCTGCCGCGCAGCCCGCGCAGATAAGGAGATACCGGTTATTTTTCTCACTGCCTGCGATGATGAGATAAATGTCGTCATGGGGCTGGAGATGGGCGCGGATGACTACATAACGAAGCCGTTTCGACTGCGAGAATTACTCTCTCGGATCAAGACCGTTCTTCGTAGGAATGAGCGACAGACAGACAGCTCCGGCATTATCAGGATTGAGGATCTGACGATCAATATGAATGCGGGCAAGGTCACTCGCGACGGCTCAGAACTATTTCTGACTGCTCTGGAGTACCGACTTCTTCTGACCCTTGTCAACCACGAAGGGCAGATCCTTTCACGCAACCAGCTTCTTGAGGTGGTCTGGGACATCGGCGGTGACTTTGTTAACGACAACACATTGACAGTATATATCAAGCGTCTGCGCGAGAAAATCGAACAGGACCCCGCGGATCCCAAGATCATCCTGACCGTAAGGGGACTCGGGTACAGGCTTGGTGACAGAAAGAGGTAATCGTGGGTCTCTGGCGCAATAAGGAATTCCGGCTTGTTATGCTCGTCATGGCTTCCGTTACGGCAACCGCGACTGCGGTGTGTCTGTTCCTGTATCCCGATGCAACTCTTCTGGTCCTTTTGCTCGGCGTTTTATTGATGCTTCTGGAGTATCTGTTCAGTAAGGCCCGCTACCGTAAAATTGCCCGCTTGTCCGAGTATCTGAAATCTGTCAACGAAGGCAATTATAACCTCGAGATCAAGGAGTATGAGGAAGGCGAGTTATCAATCCTCAAGAGCGAGATTTACAAGTCAACCATGACGCTGTGTGTGCAGGCAGAAGAGCTCAAGAAGGAGAAGTCCCAGCTTGCCGACGCGATGTCGGACATCTCACATCAGTTGAAAACTCCGCTGACATCCATGCTCGTCATGACAGACCTCTTGTGCGACGCGGATCTCCCCACACAGAAGCGCATAGAATTCACAGAGCACATCAAGGGTCAGTTGCGTCGAATTGAATGGCTGGTCACATCGCTTCTTAAGCTGTCACGTATCGATGCCGGATCTGTTTCCTTTCATCGCCAGAATGTCCCGATGGACAAGTTGATTGAGAAGGCCTTAAAGCCTTTACAGATTCCGATCGAGTTGCGTTCCCAGACGGTTGAGATCCATGCCTGTAGCCAGCCAATCCTTTGCGACATCAATTGGACGGCGGAAGCGCTTCTCAATATGCTCAAGAACTGTGTTGAGCATACCCCGATCGGCGGAAAGCTAAGAATCGCCTGTACGGGTAATGCATTATTTGCACAGATAACGATTTCCGACAACGGAAGCGGTATCGATCCGAAGGATCTGCCACATATTTTCGAGCGGTTTTACCGGGGTAAGAATTCGGGCGAAGTCAGTGTCGGCATCGGTCTTGCCATGGCAAAGAGTATCATCAACTCGCAGGGCGGCAGTGTGACTTGTGAGAGCGAGCTTGGTCTCGGAACGATGTTCACTGTGAAGTTTTTTGGTTAAGTGACGATTTCGTCACTCAAACCGTCACCTGTCCGTCATATTCTTCCTTTAATCTGAAGAGCATGGGATGCTTTTTGGCAAAAGCGCTGATCGGAGGCCCATCGGGATGGAAATTCTTCGTGTGAATCATATTCGCAAGGAATACGGCAACGGCGACGCCAGAGTCGTAGCCTTGGATGATATTTCTTTTTCGGTGCATAAGGGCGACTTTATCGCCATTATGGGACCCTCCGGTTCCGGAAAATCGACTCTCCTCCATATCATCGGAGGTGTGGATCGGCCGTCTTCGGGCAGTGTCTCGATCGAAGGTACCAATTTGTACACCCTGAAAGAGTCTGCCCTTGCCGTTTTCCGCCGGCGGCACATTGGATTGGTCTACCAATTCAATAATCTGATCCCTGTACTTAATGTTGAAGAGAACATCACCCTACCCCTCCTGTTGGATGAGAGAAAGCCGGACCCCTTCCGTCTTTCCGAGCTTCTTTCCACATTGTCAGTTTCCGACCGGTCGAAGCACCTGCCCAACCAGCTGTCCGGCGGACAGCAGCAGCGTGTGTCGATCGGCCGGGCTTTGATCAATAATCCTGCAATTGTTCTTGCCGACGAGCCGACGGGCAACCTCGACAGCAAGAACAGCGCGGAGATCATGGAGCTTTTACGCACTTCAAACAAGCGTTACAACCAGACCTTGATCGTTATCACACATGATCCGAATATCGCCTTACAGGCGAACCGGATCCTGACGATCATTGACGGACGCATCCAGAAGGATGAGGTCATCCGGAAATGAATATTCTGACGGCCTTCACCCTAAAAACCATGAAGACATACCGGAAATGGTCGACTGTTACGATACTTGGTGTTGCCCTTTCGACAACCTTGCTTACCGGTGTAGTGACTCTTACTTTTTCCGGAATATCGATATTGAAAGAGCAGTTCCTGAATTCGAGCGGCAAATGGACGGTGAGTGTATCGAATGCCAGACGAGGGGATGCCTCGTATTGGGAGTCAAAAGAACCCGGTGATCAGGTCAGCGTGATAAAAGAATATGGATTCGCGCTACTTCCGGGCTCTGGGAACAAAGGAAAACCATACATTCAGGTCTCCGAACTGGACGGCGAAGCGATTGAGAATTTTTTCGTAAAACCGACAGAAGGCCGCCTTCCGGATAATGAAAACGAGATTATTCTACCCGAGAGCATTCAATGGAACTCCGGACGGAATGTTTCAATCGGCGACACATTTACCTTGGATCTCGGAAAGAGGAAACTGCCGGATGGTCGATATCTCCTCGAAAATTCGATTTTCCAAGAGTCCTTCTTCCCTTATCTTGAAAATACAAACAGCTCCTCGGAAGAAATCACGCCGGTCGACACCGAGAACATTGCCGAGGATTTGGGTCCGGAGACTCTGGAAATCACGCAGACAAGAACCTATACAGTCGTCGGATTTATGGAAACGCCGATCGGCGAGGATTCGTGGTCTGCAGCCTATCGCGGATTCACAGTACCACCGTCACTTGAGAGTGAAACTTTCGAAGACGAACCCGTTACACTCTTTATTTGGACGGAATCACCGAACTGGGTATATCAGCAAAGTATGCTCGAACAGGGCGCCGAGCGCGGATATACATCAGAAGACATCAGATTCAACTCTGACTATCTGGATCTCGCGGGTGCGCCCTCCTCTGCTTATGATTTTGCAAATGGCATCTACGTCGCGATTCTGTTTCCCATCGCAATCATACTGGTCTCATCCTTCTTCTTAATTTTTAATTCTTTTGCCATCTCTGTCTCGGAGCGAACACGCCACCTGGCTCTCTTTGCGACAGCAGGAGCCACACGTTCTCAAAAGAGAGCATATGTTTTTCGCGAGGGCATTTTTGTCGGAATCTGCGGAATCCCGTTGGGCATGCTGGCAGGTTTACTTATCGTGCAAACCCTGTTTGTTATTGCCGAGCCAGCTTTTTTGGCTATCGGCGACTGGAATGAGATGAAGCTTCAAATGATTGTTACACCGGGAGCAATTGCATTGATTGTATTACTGGAGATCTTCACTATATTCTTTTCTGTTCTGATCCCTTCCTATAAAGCATCGCGAATCATGCCTATCGATGCCATACGTCAAGTCGGCTCGAATAAAATCGCGAAGAAAAGCTGGGCATTTCCTGCTTTTTTCATCAAGATATTCGGAATCGAGTCGGTTTTAGCAATCAAAAATCTCAGGAGAAACCGGAGTCGGTACCGGACGACAACCTTCTCCCTTGTTATTGGTCTGATTCTGTTCTTGTCGGTCTCTTCGATTTCATCCTACACACAATCCTACAGTGATTATTCGAGTGACAACAGCCAGGCTGATATCACACTAAATATCGAAGGTGTCTCGAAGGCCGCGATCCAGCGCTTATATCAACAAATCCGGCGAATCACCGACGTCAAGGAGGTGACTTATTCCCGTCTGAGCTACTTGCAACTTTTTATCGAGGATTCGAAGATTTCTGATGAAGCAAAAAAATATATGGATCGATATTCGCAGAATAGCCTGTCGTTGTTCTTGTATGTATACGACGATCGTTATTTTGAAGAATATGCGGAAAACATCGGTGCCGATCCGGCTGACTTCAAAGATGCATTAAACCCGGCCTGTATTCTGATTAACAGAGCGGAAAGCCAATCTTCTTCCGGCGACGCGGAGATAACGGGCAACATTCTCGATATTGAAGCAGGAGAGATCCTCAAGGGCATTTTCTATTCCTCTGATCTTTTCCTGACCCAGGGAGATTCATTGAACTGGGATAAATCACCTTTACCTGAACGGAATTATTTTCACGTCGATCGGAATACAAAGCAGATGCCTATCGGTATCAGCTCAAAGTATTTTGGTGTCTACATGATCATGCCTGAATCTCTTTACCTTGCGACTATCGCAGGGACCGGCGAAGAGAAGTCCTCGCAAGACAATTCTCCGACATTTTTCATACAGACGGATAATAGCTTTGATGTCGAATTCAGCATCCGGGAGATGTGTGAGACACTTCCGTCGAGTCAGATTACGCTATTCAACCAGGCAGCCGAGAAAGAGAGGGCGAATCAGGTTAACTTTGTTATCAATCTGATTGCTTTCAGCTTCATTTCTCTGATCAGCCTGATCAGCCTTGCAAATCTTTTCAACACGATTACCACCACGACCGCACTTCGTCAAAAGGAATATGCGATGCTTCGTTCTGTTGGCATGGCAACAAAATCCTTCTTCCGGATGATCCGGCTTGAGAGCTTTTTCCTGGGCTCTTTTGCTTTGGCCTTTGGTGTCCCGATCAGTGTCTTGATTTCTTTTCTGATATTTATAAGCCAGGGGTACAATTACTTCTTTAACTTTTACGTTCCATGGGAAAGTTATTTGTCAGCCACTCTGATCGTTTTTGCACTAATCTTTTTCACGATGCTCTATTCCATCTCCCGGATTAACCGTCAAAACATTATTGACGCGCTGAAGAGTGATTCCGAATAGAGGTCTGGTTTTATCTATCATCTTGTCATCCCTTTGTGAATACACAAGACCTCTTCGCTAGGCATACAGGCGCGCACGAGAAGACGATCAAACGTCACCGGACTGCAGAACTCCCTGTCCCAGGAACATGACCAATGCAGAAACACCGCAGGTATATAGAAAATACCCAAGATAAGATATAAAAATCAATGACGGGTTAAACTGGCTCAGGAAATACATCAAGACAGCAAACAGGACCAGTCCCGGCACAAGAAGCAGTCCTCCGCAGAGAAAGTAGACAATAGATGTGATGAGCTTCGATTTTGTATCTCCGACAATTCTCTGCGTCAGGATCGTCATGCTGATATACAGTTGCGACATGGCAGCGTAGACCAGAGCGGCCAGCGGAACATACCACCAATTCGCCCCGATAAGGACGGCAAAAATCAAGAAGGCCACAATGCCCTCGGCGAAGGCTTTAACGACCGAGGCAAGATTGGAATAAAACAGCTTCAATACGCTAGGCGCAGGAACCAGGTAGATATACGGCTTCGAAAGCTCATAAGTAAACTTGCCCATTATACTCGTGAAATAGAGAACATAGGAAAGAAATGCGACCCCGAGCACTTCAGCTATAAAGAGTTCGGACTCACCGATCCGAATTAGATTTCTCATGAAAAACCCGCCGAAGACCGCGATCGCGATCACAACGATGGACATTTTATCGAATAAAATTAATCCGGTACGTCTTTGCTCAGTCAAGTGACGGAAAAAGAAAGCGGAGGCCCCCCGACCCTTTCCTACCAGACCGCTCTTTCCTGTCTTCACGTCTCCCAAAGCTCGATTTGCCGCAGTCTTTCCTTCCTTCATGGCAAGTCGATTTGCATGCATCGTTTCCGTCATTTGCAGGACGTCCTCGTAGTAATCTGACTCACTGCGGCGAACAAGAATAATTCCCGCCATAGGAACAAGTACGGCTGGAAGCAAAAACAGAAAGGCCCGGACGAAATCGCCCGAAATCATGTACTTAACGTAAGCTGAGAGCCAGCCGACATAAGGGAAAAAGTCGACAGCCGGAAGCTGAAAAAAGGTCAGAAAAGCCTCCAGCTCGGCATTTCTGTACAGAAAATATATAAATAAAGAAGCAACCAGAACGATCATCAATCCGTTCAAAATGTATTTGCCTGCTTTCCTCCTGCTGGGATAAGGTGCGGTCAGCGAGTAAACACAAAGAGTCGAGGACTGAACAGACAGCATCAGCATAAACCAGCCGGATAGGACCGCAATGATTCCCGTCGGAGTCAGCCCAAAGAAATTCACCATATTCGGAATCTGAAAGCACATGAACAAAGTCGCGAGGGCACTCATGCCCATTTGCCGGATGATGCCGTACACCAGAACCGTTTGGGGCCGGATCGGCGCCGTGAATAGAATATTAACGTCCGGCATAGAAAAAAAAGTCGAGCCCTGCTTAAGGCCCTTTGACAGGGTCATATAAGAGACAAAGAGAAACAGTGCAAAGACAATAATCTGCATAATTGCCCCACTGTTTGGAAGGCTAATTTCGCTTCTGGAATTTCCGCTGCCAGCCAGAGAAAACACCATCAGGCCGAAGACGACCACATATATGATCAGCAAGGCGGGTTTCTTGAAAAGTTGCTTAATCATGTTTTTCAAAATGGTGGTAAGCAAGTAGGCAAGGCTTCTCATTGCTGTCCCTCCGTGATTTGGAAAAACAGATTCTCCAGACTTTGATTATTACCGTTGGAGGTCTCGTCGTCACGGCTGCGCGTCGCGACGATCCTGCCCTTCATCATGATGAATACCTGATCCCAAATCCCTTCCACGCTCTCGATCATGTGCGTGGACACCAGGATTGCCGCGCCCTGATCCCGAAGCTCGGTCAGCATAACCTTCAATTCCTTGATGGCGTGAGGGTCCAGACCAACCAGCGGCTCATCAAGCAGAATCACCTTTGGGCGAGGTAAAAGAGCACACAGGATGCTGACCTTTTGTTGCATACCCTTCGACAGCTCCTTGCCAAGTTTTTTTCGAATGTCATAGAGCTCCAGGCGTCTCATCAGTTCCTCTGCATATATATGTGAATCCTGTTCCAGCTTATAGGCACGAATAACAAACTCCACGTGCTCCTCAATCGTGAGAAGCTCATAGGGAGCGGGTATCTCCGGGACGTATCCCAAAACACGCTTAGCCTGGATCTGTTTGTTCGGATACCCATCGATCTCGACGGATCCGGTAAATCGAAGAAGTCCTATGATCGACTTGATGGCCGTCGACTTTCCCGCACCGTTCGGTCCGAGGAGAACGCCGATTTCTCCGGCCCCTAATGATATATTCAGTTGATCGTTGGCAAGGAGTTTGTGATATTTTTTTGTGAGATTAACTACCTTGAGCATGCCTCTCTCCTTTATTATCCGAAATTTAAGCACATAATTGTACTATGCGCTTAATACAGTAATATTTACGCCTCTCTGTGTCAATACGGCTAACCTTAATCTATGCTTAAATTATGACAGAAAAAACAAAGACCGGCTGCAAAACAAATCAAGCGGGCGGCTCAGCCAGTAACAACGCGCTCCGAATCGCGTCAAGAATTCCCTGGCTGCTATAGGTAGCTCCGGACACTGCGTCAACATTCCCGTCCTGCTTCTCTATCACATCCGGAAGTATGGCTCGGACAGCTCTTTCAAAATACTTATCATCATCGTCATACGACAGAACAACGATGTCTGCGATCTTCCCATCGAGTATTGTGACCTCTACCACAATCTCTCCTCGAAAGCCCTCTCCCGTCCCTTGATATACTCCGTCAATATACAGAGCACCTTGCGGAAATAATTCTGAAGTCACAGGCGGTTGTGTTGATTCCTCCGCCGTAGATATTTCTGTCGGTTGCTCCAGGAAGCTTTCTGAAGTATCCGCCGCGGCCATCGATTCATCGGTCACTCGTGTATCCGTACCTGTTTCGTTATGACTTGATATGACAGGCTGGGTCGCTTCTGAGATTCTGGCTGAAGATTCCTCTTGTTGACCGGTCTCGCTGATCCATGACAATGTCACATACACAACCGTAATCAGCAGGATCGCGATGATCACCGCAAGCTTCTCGGGAGCCTTTTTTTCAAGAATGCCAAGTCGTGTGTTTTTTCTCGGACAAGCCTCTACACAGCGCATACAACCGATGCATTCAACACTTTTGACCACATCCACAGAGGAAAGATCGATACCCATAGGACAGGCCTGTGAACAAATCTGACATTTCCCACAGTGATCTCTCGGTTTCTCGATCCGGGCAAGTCTGCCTGCGGACGCTACCGCAAACACGCTGCCGATCGGGCAAAGGTAGCGGCAGAAGAAACGCTCGATGAACAGTGACGCAACAAGGATCAGGGTCAAGAGGATGATCCCCGGAAATACGGCTCGAAAAACGAGCGAAAAATTCGGAATACCGCCTGTTGTGAAAAGCATCCCAA
>CAZOFY010000030.1:6234-11567 GCA_964579245.1 uncultured Mageeibacillus sp. | reverse complement strand
GCATCCCAAGGGCTGTACTCGGCCACGGAAACATCCGCCCAGGTCAACAAAAGCAGCAGGAGAAGAATGAGGTATTTAGCATAGCGAGAAATCGCGTCCAAACGCTTGGGTATCCGGAACTTCTTTCTCATGATCCGGTAACCGATATGATAGATAAGATCCGTAAGAGCTCCGAATGCACACATGAAGCCGCAGAAAAATCTTCCGCCTATGATCGTAACAGGAAGGATCGCAAACAAAGAAATCAGCGACACCCATGCCGTATCAACGGAAAATGTCCCGTCTCTAAGAAGGACGAGAACATCAACAAGACCAAAGTAGGCCATAATATACAGCGAAGGAAAAGCGATGAAAAAAAGGATACGACTGAGTGTACGAATGCAGGAAACAACATGCTTCCTCATCCAGACACCTATACCCGGAGTTTTTGCCCGATCAGGGATGCTTCTGTCTGTATTTGTTTTCATGTTTATTTTCCTCCACACTTCTATTCTACGCGGAAAAGCCGGCAGTATAAACGGAAAAGCGGATAAATAAAGCGGCAAATCAGTGGTACTGACTTGCCGCTTTCTCTAATTTTTCTTGCTGAAATGATTACTTATCCCTGCGGATTCTGATTCGGTTTCTGTGGGGGTTGATTCTGCTTGTTGTTCTGAGCAACCGGAATGATCTGCGCCATTCGATTCGCAGCGAGCATCTGAGACATTATCTCACTATCCTCCGGTATCAAATCGATTGGAGTACCGGCATTCTGTATCCTTGTCGTCTCGAGAACCTCAAACACTGCGGTCGAAACGTCCGGATCCTTCGCGATCTCCTGCAAAGCTTCGCCGACAATCTTCGGACGTATGGCTGCAGCCTTACCGAAGTCCAGTGCCGCGGTGCGTTCCGCCGTACTGCGAATGATGCTTACCTGGTTGGCACCATCCTGCTTGATTGCACTGGTAACCTGTCGAAGACGATTCACGACCTTGCTCTCAATCTGTCGGATCATCTCCGTGTCACGGAAATGCACCTTACGTACATAGCAGGACCCCAGCATGTATCCCCACTCGGAGGACTTCGCGGAAACCTCGCTTCGAACCGTCTGGCTCATGGCATGACGGTCAATCATCATCCGTTCAAGGGGCAGGTTAGAAAGGCATCGTACCGTGGAGTTGCCGACATTCGCTGCCAGTGATCCGCGCGGATTGGTATTCTTGAAAATATATGATAGCGGATCATTGATGTACATCTCGTACCAGATACCGACACCCATAGGAGCACCCTCCTCTGAATTGACGGGCTGACTGCGAAGATACTCCTGATCCAGTCGCAGATCGACGGTATATTTCTTGCCGAGCCAGTTGATGAGCAGTGCGCTGAGACCCAGGTCTTTCCAGAGGAAATGAAGACCGGGCTCTGACAATGTTCCGACCACATTACCGAACAAGACATAAACAAGCGCCTGCTTCTCCTTCACAATGGTATAAAGTCCGAAGAATCGCAGCAAACCAAAAAGTATCGGAACACCAATGGCAAAAGCAAGAAATGTCACGAAAAAGACAACGACAAAGTAGATGGTGTATGTCTCGGAATCCAATCCGGAAAAAAGAAGTGCAAAATTCATTTCTTCTCCCTCCTTACGATTCGCTTGGTCTGATCGAGCAAGGCAAGACGAATATTTCGAACATAGAGATCAAGTGCCTCGATGCCGCCCTGAGCCTTGAGATCTCTCAGCTGTGTAGACAGTCTCTGCAGCGTCTCGATTTCTCCTTGCGCCTTCAGCGTCTCGATTTCAACAGCACGCTTGGATTGAACAATCTTCTGGTCAGCCGAAGCCTGCGCAAGGCTGATATCGGAAGAAACCTGGTTGTGAGCCGTATTGATCGCTGCCAATGCGGATTCAACTTCCGCCGGCGGGTCAATCCCGGTAATCAGAGAGGCTTCAAGAGATACGCCGTAACGCGCAGCCGAGACGTCACACTCAAGATCCATGTGATCATTCAACTCGCGAAGGTTCTTACGCAAGTCGTTGATCGAGATACCCTGAACGGCATTTGCTGCCGAGGATTGGATCGCCTCGAAAGAAGAGAATGTGCCGACATTGTCACCGCTGACCGGCAAAGACATATCCGACAGTACAGGTGTGATCGACGTTGGCTCCTCTCCGGGTGCCTTACCCTCGAAGTTCGCGATCCTCTCACGAAGCACGGAGACAAAATAACCCATAACATGTGCGATTGGCTTCTTTACTCCGAAAATATACGCATACAGATTCTTCTCCGACACACGATAACGGATCTGTCCGGTCAGTCCGATATTGAGCTGATCCTTCGTGACGGCATCCAAAATCGTATTTCGCTGATTTGCATTGGGGAATTCGGGATCGAATGCCATATTGACGGTCTCAATCGCGATTGATACCTTGTACACCTTCTGCCAAGGCCACTGAAAATACGGACCGCCCGGCTGAATAACCTTTACCTGAGGATAAGCATAACGAGTACGCTCATCTTCACGCAGACCGTTTGAAATCGGGTCATCGAGTGTTGTCTTCCCTTTGATTCTTTGAGCCTTCCCAAATACAGTCTTTACAGCTCGTTCGTTCTGATTCACGATATAAAAACCGCGAATGACATAGCGTATCAGAAACCAAGCCAAAAAGCCGCATATAACGGGAGCAATGAGATCCATAATTCATCCTCCATTCTTTACTTGGCAAATTCTGCAGTCACCTTTTCATCAAATGTTTTTAACACTTTCAGAACAGTTCTACAACAAAAGAGGGGATCGTTTTCTTGAAGTAAAATCATAAATCCCGAAAACAATCGAGCGATTATATCTTCTCATCCAACCAGACCTCTCTCACCTCAAACTGTTTGTTCTGGGAGATCTTGACCGGATCTGAAAAATAGATAATTTCCTGCTGATCCTTCGGTTGGAACCGAACCTTCCAAAGGACCGGAGTATACTCGTCAGAAAACGTAATCTTGCGGGTCGCAACAAAATTCGATATGTCCTTGAGGATTTTATCCTGTAAGTTTTCATCGAATTTTTGCATCGACTGCAGTGAGAATTCCAGGTATCCGTACCGGTCATATGTCATTGAATGAGCAAAAACATCATTCGGGTATCGCATCTGTATGCTGTCTGCAAAGTTCAGTAAAGCTTCGCTGACTTCTTTAGGAACCGTCTCGTCGGGAACATATACATTACCGGAGGGAGAAGAGCCTCCTGTAAGGTTCTTGAGTCCTGTAAATCCGAAATAGATAACGCCAATGACAAGGATCACTGCCGCGGCCGCAAGAATCTTAAAAAAGGGTCTATGCCGGATATCTTGAGGAGAGAGCTGCGATTGTGGATATTTCTCATTGAGCTCATCGAGTATTTGCTTGTTCTCCGCCAGCAAATGATCGATTTCTTCCTTGCTGTTCGACTGCAGGCGATCGTGCTCAAGCTGCTTCTGCACCCGGGTATACGAGTTGCGTATCACGTTTCTCTGTGATGACGCCCCTGCCTTATCGTGTAAAACAAGAAAACACTCCATTCGTTTGTACAGAGCGGATAAGTGAAGGGGGTATTTCTTGCTGATTGTCTTGAATTCATTCAAAGCTTCAGTGTCAAATCCTCTTCTCAGCAAATATTCGGCCCGCATCATCTCCATTTCCAAATCATCCGGGCATAGGGATAAGTATCGGGTCAAAGCCTCCCATGCATAAGAAATCATCGCGGAGGTCTGTTCCCAGTGCTTCAGGCCGTCATAGTATCGAAAAGCGATGCGAAAAAGCTCCGGATCACTCGTGCACAAATGGGAGGCCAGCTCGTAAAAGCGCCGGACGTCGTCACGCTTGTCATCTATGGCAGCGTCACGCATGTTGCGCCGATAGGCCAAATATTTCTCACTATGCTCATCCTCGGGTACATGATCAAGATGCATTGCGAATCTCGTGTCTACTTCATGGACAACCGTGTGTATGGCGGCCGCAGATTCAGGAGGAACAACGGTCTCCATCGCCGTCCATCCGAAAAAAGTGTTGTACAAAACCCAGGTGTCATGGGTAAGATATGGATGCTTCACAAAGAAATCCAAAACAGCAAAGCTTGCTGAAGTGCGGTGGTTCGAATCATACAAAGGCTGCGACATCAGTAGACGCTCCCACGCCATTGAGTCAATACGTGAGGACCGGACCGAATACATCTCTGTCATCCGATCAAAAAAAGACCTCGCCGCTTCTTGATTCCATGGTTGTGGCGAGGTCTGCCCCGCCTTCGGGCCACAGAATGCATCCACGCGGCCTGCAGCCGCTTGTTCGTTGTTGTCCTGAGAGCTCTTCACTGGATTTCTCATGCTCTATACCACCTGTTGTCTGAAAACGATGCAAATGCAAGGCGAAACGATTAAACTGATACTAGCATACAGTTATTTTTGAATAAAGACGGAAAACCTGACTATTCTTTACAATTCGATGTCAAATGCTTGAGTTCAATGAGTTTAGAAGAGGCTGCCTCACCGTAAGACAGCCTCCGAATAAATCGTTGTTGCAAAGATTGTTACGAAACGGAAACCGTTACCTCCTCTTGCGATACAATCTTATCATAGGTCTTAAGGTCGTAAACATCGATGACAAATGCAAATGCAGTAATGTCTTTGATATCATTCTCTATCAGATCATCCGAGTAAATAAACGCTTGCATGACAGCCTTCTTTCCGGGCAATACGTTTGTACCGGCATAAGTATCTATCATATAATCATTAATCGCAAAATCGCCGCACGCGATGGAAATGGCCTGCTTCCCGGTATTTTCAACCAAAAAGTAAAGCGACGTACCCCAGTCGTCTGAAGTTGCCTGACAGAAGGAGACGCTGATGCCTTCTTTATTGAATACCTGCTTTGCGTTATCAATCTTATCCGCTTTATCGTCCATTTTGGAAAAATCTGACGTCTGGATCGTTAACATATCTGTGTAAACAATCTCACCATAATTTTCTACATCGTACACCGTGAAAATCAGATCGATCAATCCGATGTTATCGATTCCAATTTCTTTCAGTTCATAGGAGCCCAGTGATAGAACTTCATTGGTTTTCTTCCCGGCCTTAACTTCTGAGTACAAATACGAGTAGGTCATGAAGTTATTGACCGCCAGATAGGAGCTGTTGATTGAGACGTCCTTCTTCGAATTATTCTCGATATTTAGCTTCAGACTCACGCCTGCATAATCATCGTTCTTGATACCGGTAGCCGTGATCTTGATGTCGGATTCATCGACCAGTATCTGCTCTTCGATCGCAGGAACCGGCATGTCATATTCATCTTCGCTTCCTTCGGCCTCATCCTCTTCAGTTGCTT
>CAZOFY010000030.1:0-6134 GCA_964579245.1 uncultured Mageeibacillus sp. | reverse complement strand
CTGTCTCGTCTTCGTCGCTTACTTCTGTCTCATCCTCATCTTCGTCCTCGTCTTCGTCCTCATCCTCGTCTTCATCCGCCTCAGTTTGTGAGGCACCCGGAAGAATCTTGCTCAAAGCATCGCAGCCGGTCGCAGTAAACAGAAAAGATCCTACTAACATAAGAATGCAAAGATACCGAACGATCGATTGCATCAATTTTTTACTCATCATATTGTCCTCCAAACAAAGCGTATCAAGGTTTCTGTGGGTGAATAAGATAATTTGATTATAGCAGAAAAAAAGGGAGTTTACATCAGACACGCCCCGGTTGTTCTGTTGTCTATAAAAATTTTTACATGCTGTTTAAATGAGAACAGTCCCTATCATTAATTCTTATGATCAGAAGTCTTATTCTTGCTTGAAAACTGAGGCTCCCCATTATAAGGTACCAGATCATCAACGACCGGAGTCTCCTCCAACGGAACCGTTGATGAGCGTCTCTTTTCGATAACGGTGAAAATTAAACCGACAACAATAGACAGGTAAAATGTGATCAGTCGCCAAAGAACGACCGCCAGTCCGATCATTTTCTCCGGGAAAAACATACTGAAGAACATCGAAAAGCTTCCCTCGGCAGCGCCGATTCCGCCGGGGATCGGCACGGAGGACGCGATCATGTGAACAAAGGACTGCGCGGCCAACAATGTCACGCTATCCGCTCCGGAAAGGTTAAAGCTGTAATAGATTACGTTGCCGATAAAGAAGTAGGACATAAGCTGCACCGCCGTGACCAGACCGATTTTGACAAGGTGAAACTTATGTTTGCTCAAGTAGGTGAACTGCTGGTTAAAGTTATTCAGTTCCACTTCGGCGTATTCGTGTTTGGCCTTTGGATTCCTGACAATACGAAAGTAAGCCAGAAAATCAATCAACTTATGTACAACCTTCTTTGTCCCCTCCTTGAAAAGGGCGATGGCAAGCAGGCCGAGTGTGATGACCGTGTTGCCGGCAAACCCGAAAAGCACCGCTACCATCAGCGCGTCAACATGTCCCATGAAGAAATGAAATCGAAAAATGATCGCTGATACGCTAATCGCAGTCAGGGTAAGCTGGTAAACAATAAATTTCGTCAAAAGAGCGGACATAGCCTGTCCAAGAGGCGCACCGTTTTTGACCAGAAAATATGCCTGGGCGGGCTCTCCTCCGGAGGCAAGTGGCGTGATTGCATTAAAATATTGGCCGATCATGGCCACACGGATCGATACACTTAACTTTTGAGACGGATGCACAGGTTTGAGCGACATGTGCAGAGCGACTCCGTCCAGCAGCCAATACGCGATAATACTCGCAACGGCAACGATCAGCCAGCCGAGATGAGCAACTTTAATGACAGCGACAACATTCTTGATGCTGTCAACAAAAACCAGATAGCCGATCAGAACGACAAACGAGAGAACACAGAGTACAACGATAAATCGATTTGACTTTACGCTATTCTCATTCACTTTATTTTCCACGCATTATCTCCTTCGAGGCATAGACCTTACGATAGAATTCGTCCCACATGGAGAAGACATGCTCCTTTGAGTAATACTCATGTCCTCTGGCCGATGCCGCCGCCGCCGCATCATAATAGTTCCGATCCGCGACAAGCCGCTTGATCGTGTCGACAAAGGAATCGACATCCTTCTCCCGAAGGTAGTAATCAAACAGAATGTCCTTGTATATGTCAATATCCCTCAAAAGCATGGGGATATGGCAACTCATCGATTCCAGCACAGTCATCGGGAAAAGTTCCTCAAATGACGGCAAAAACATAGTGTCCGCAATATTATAGATCTCAGGCATCTTCTCGCGATCAATAATCCCCAGAAAGGTAACGTTCGCCGGTGGGTGATGCATAACCTTCTTCACTTCGTAATAGCCGTCCGTCATGCTCCCGAATGAAAACCCTCCGGCCCAGACAAACTGAACGTCGGGAAGTCGCTTGGCAACCTCCAGAAAATCGAATATGCCCTTTCGAACCTGCAGTTGTCCTACGCCCAACACGACAAACTTGTTCCCGGGAATATGATACTTCTGTCGAAGCCTCCTGCGCTCGTCATCACATTTTCGATAAAAAACCTCGCCCGATACATAATTCGGAATGAATGTGATCTTCTCCCTCTTAATCCCGTATCGAACAAGTTCATCGATGAAATAGGAGTTGACAGTAACAAGATAATCCATTCGTTTATAAAATGAAAGCATGTACTTGTAGAAAACACTCTTCATAAAGCGAGGGAGCTGAATACTGGTCTCGACTGTCTCCGGCAGAAAATGAACATATCCGACGGTCTTTCCCTTGAACTTAACAAAGCTCATGAGGAGATAATACTTGACATCGATCGTGTGATAGTGCGTGATATCAGCCCGCATGATCTTATTTTCCGTGATAACAAAATCATCAGACAATCCGGCCTTGACCAGAGCTACCTGTTCTTCATATGCCGATCCGACACCTTGTCCCTTGACTTTGTATGCGCTCGAAAGCATATTGATTGTCTTTAAGCTGTCATTTTTCTTGGGTGTCATGCAGTCATCCTCTTATATAGCATAGAATCTTCTTGCATATAATATCATAAAGTTCGAATTTTTCATCACTAAATGCCTCGGGTATACTTTTGTTTCTCTTTGCTCGCCAAAAGAAAAGCCCGTTTTGTCTTTTACTTAATCCTACTCAAAATGTAGGATATAGACAAGGTTCCTTCATCACATTTCCTTGCGTTCACTCTTCCATACGTGCTATAAATGTTGTATATGATTTTCATTTGTGGCGCCATTAACGGCGTGGCCAATGGGCCGGAGGCATACTATGTACACCATCGTGGCAAAGAGACATCTGAATGACAGCGTTACCTTGATCGAGGTCGACGCACCACTTATCGCTAGGAAAGCAAAAGCCGGTCAGTTTATTATTTTTCGAATTGATGAATTCGGGGAGAGAATCCCGCTGACGATTGCTGATTATGACCGCGAGAAAGGGACCGTCACTATTATTTTCCAGCATGTCGGGCGATCGACAAAGCTTCTTTCCGAGAAGAATCCGGGTGATACGATCCTTGATTTTGTCGGACCTCTCGGCAAGGCAACGGAGCTGGATGGCTATAAAAATGTTTGTGTTGTCGGCGGAGGAGTCGGGTGCGCAATCGCGTACCCTTCGGCGAAGGCCCTTTGGCTAAGTGGTGCGAAAGTCGACATGATCGCCGGTTTTCGCAACAAGGATATCGTTATCCTCGAAGAAGAGATGAAAGCTGTGTCAGAGAACCTTTATCTGACAACGGATGACGGTTCATACGGAACAAAGGGCTTTGTCACAAATCAGCTTCAATCTCTCATCGACTCCGGTAAGAAGTATGATCTTGTCATTGCCATAGGTCCCCTGATCATGATGAAAATGGTTGCCGCCGTTACCAAGCCGTACGGTATCAAGACCGTTGTCAGTTTGAATCCGATCATGGTAGACGGTACCGGTATGTGCGGCGGCTGTCGCGTCACGGTCGGCGGAGAGGTCCGTTTTGCATGTGTGGACGGGCCGGACTTCGACGCCCACAAAGTCGATTTTGATGAACTGATGAAGAGAAACACGATATACAGGAAACAGGAGACGCACGATTCGGCCAATGCGTGCCGGCTCTTTCCGGAGGACATAAAGAATGGCTAATATGTCGCAGAATAAAGTCCCGATGCCAGAGCAGTCTCCTGATATCCGCAACAAGAATTTTTCTGAGGTCTCGCTCGGATATACCGAGGAAATGGCGGCAGAGGAAGCGGCCAGATGCCTGAACTGCAAGACAAAGCCCTGTGTTGCGGGCTGCCCTGTCAATGTTCGGATCCCCGAATTTATTATGAAAGTTACTGAGGGCGAGTTCGAGGAGGCTTTCCGGATTATCCGGACAACGAACTGCCTGCCTGCTGTTTGCGGTCGTGTCTGCCCTCAGGAGACACAGTGTGAAGAACGCTGTGTGCGTGGCATCAAGGGAGAATCGGTCGCGATCGGGCGTCTTGAACGTTACGTGGCGGACCGCCACATTGCCATGGATATGGGATCTCCAGAAAAACCGGAGCCGAACGGTCATCGCGTCGCAGTGATCGGTGCAGGGCCTGCGGGACTCACCTGTGCGGGGGACCTTGCCGCTCTCGGATACAGCGTGAAGATTTTCGAGGCGTTTCATACGGCAGGCGGCGTGCTTGTTTACGGTATTCCCGAGTTCCGCCTTCCGAAGGAACTGGTTCGCAGTGAGATCAAGAACGTGACCGATCTTGGTGTCGAGATTGAGACAAACATGGTCATCGGCCGGATTTTATCGATTGATGAGCTTTTCGAGGATGGCTACGAGGCTATCTTTATCGGATCAGGCGCAGGACTTCCAAGCTTCATGGGTATCGAAGGTGAATCGCTTGTCGGCGTCTATTCCGCGAATGAATACCTGACCCGAGCGAATTTGATGAAGGCTTACGATGACAAATACGACACGCCTTTACGCAAAAGCCAGTCGGTCGCTGTCGTCGGCGGCGGTAATGTGGCAATGGATGCCGCCCGTACGGCCAAACGGCTCGGGACAGACAACGTGTGCATCGTCTATCGCCGTTCAGAGACAGAGATGCCTGCACGCCGCGAGGAGGTCCACCACGCGAAGGAGGAAGGCATCCTATTCCACACACTGACAAACCCCGTTCGTATCCTCGGCAGTGAATCCGGCGAGGTCGTTGCAATGGAATGTGTCGAGATGGAACTCGGTGAACCGGATGCATCAGGAAGACGACGTCCGGTCGAGAAAAAGGGTTCAAACTTCCTTTTGTCTGCGGATACGGTCATCATATCGATCGGAACCTCTCCGAATCCTCTTCTGCGCAAGACAACGGAAGGCCTCGACACGAACAAGCACGGCTGTCTGGTTGTTGGCGATGACCTACAGACGACACGCAAGGGCGTTTTCGCGGGGGGTGACGCGGTGACCGGGGCAGCAACGGTCATTCTGGCTATGGGCGCCGGCAAGAAGGCGGCCGCATCGATCGACAGCTATGTAAGGAGTCTGTGATGAAGATCGTTGTGACGGATGGATATACGATGAATCCGGGAGATTTATCCTGGGAACCGTTCAAGAAACTTGGTGACTTTCAGGTTTATGATCGCACGACGCCGGAACAGGTTTTCGATCGGGTTAAGGATGCGGACATGATCCTGACCAACAAGACTCTTTTCCCGTCCGAAGTTCTGTCGACACTTCCCCGACTGCGCTATATCGGCGCCACATCGACCGGCTATAACGTGGTCGATATTGAGGCCTCACGCCGTCATGGGATCACCGTAACTAACGTCCCGGAATACGCAACCTTCGCCACCGCTCAGATGACGATTGCACTGATGCTTGAATTGACCAACCGGGTCGGAAGTCACAATCAGATGGTTCACACCGGTGTCTGGCAGAACAGCTCCGACTTCTGCTTTACCAATGGGCGGATGACAGAGCTTTTCGGGAAGACACTCGGGCTGATCGGTTACGGACGGATCGCACAGAGAACCGCCCGGATTGCCTCTGCTCTGGGCATGAAGGTCCTTGCGAACAGCCGCTCAATCGAAGAAAGTCTGAGCAATTCCCGCGCGGAGAACAAGACCGGAGACGGAGGCGTTCTTTTCTCCGTTCTCGACGATTTACTTGCTCAGAGCGATGTCATCTCCTGCCATTGCCCGTTGACGCCTGCGACGAACGGTTTGATCTGTTCGGATACCATCGCCCGCATGAAGGACGGTGTACTGTTAATTAATACCTCCAGGGGGCCGGTGCTCCGAGAGGAAGATGTCGCCGTCGCTCTGCGCTCGGGAAAAATTGCCGGAGCCGCCGTTGACGTCCTGTCTGTCGAGCCACCGTCCGGATCGAATCCTCTGCTGGACGCGCCAAACTGCATCATCACTCCGCACATCGCCTGGGCTCCGCTGGAGACCCGCAGTCGCTTACTGCAAACCGTATACGAGAACATCGTTGCCTATCTGGCCGGTAATCCGCAGAATGTCGTATCCTGAAGCATAACGGTTGAAAACCTGGGGGCTGTTGCAAAAGTGATTGAAAAATCACTGGAGCAAGGGCCCTTTTTCATGTTTTTTCGGGTGTGA
>CAZOFY010000029.1:0-26098 GCA_964579245.1 uncultured Mageeibacillus sp. | reverse complement strand
GAAATAGAAATTTTCTATGAAGTATCTGAAAGCTTTTCTTCCAACGTCGATACTCGTGCAGTCGTTCAGATTTGGCAAGATAAGACAATAATAAGTACAACGGAAATAGATACGGATACGCCGGCATCAAAATCCGCCGTGATATCTTTTTCGCTTGATCAGGCAACAAAAAAGTTCTCCTTTTTCGTGCGAGCAATCGGAGATGGGGATTTGAGAATCAGTGCCATTTGTTTGACGAAGAGACTCTGATACACTCCATTGATTCAACTCATACTACTCTTAGGCTAGTATGGTTCAGTCATAATCAACAAACTAATTTTACTCCTGCAACCACGAATTGAAATCCGCTCGACGATGCGCTATAATGAAAATCTTGATTTGTAGGAGGTGCGATTATGCGCATTCGAGTCGCGGATCATATAGCGAATCTTCTTGTCAGACATTCCATTTCTGATCTCTTCAGTGTTACCGGCGGCGGTGCCATGCATCTGAATGACGCATTCGGGCGCTGTGAGGATCTTCGTGTGACCTATAACCATCACGAGCAGGCCTGCGCGATTGCGGCCGAGAGCTATGCCCGTTTAAGCGGGAGGATTGCCGGTGTATGCGTCACATCCGGCCCAGGCGGAACCAATGCGATTACCGGTGTCTTGGGCGGATGGCTCGATTCAATCCCGATGCTCGTGATTTCCGGTCAGGTCCGGTATGATACGACGGTCCATTCCACCGGTAAGCCGATGCGCCAGCTTGGTGACCAGGAGTATGAGATCATCAAGTCGATCACTCCGATGACAAAGTACGCTGTCATGGTGACAGACCCGCTGACGATTGAGTATCATGTCGAGCGTGCGATTTATCTGGCTACACACGGACGGCCCGGCCCTGTATGGATCGATGTTCCTTTGAATATTCAGGGCGCTACGATCGAGACAGATGAGCTTGTTTCTTATGATCCGGCTGAGGACGCATCCATTTTACCAGCACCGATTTCCGAGTTCACGGTTCAGCAGATTATTGAGCGATTGAAGTCTGCTAAGCGTCCCTTGATTCTCGCCGGAACGGCGATACGGCTTGCAAATTGTCACGAGGCGTTTCTCGAGCTCGTCGATCGCCTGAACATCCCTGTAGTGACCGCATGGAATGCTCATGATGTGATCTGGAACGAGCACCCATTATATATGGGTCGTCCCGGAACGGTCGGAGACCGTCCCGGCAACATGATCATTCAAAACTGTGATGTTCTTCTCGTATTGGGGAGCAGACTGAATATTCGTCAAATCAGCTACAACTGGCAGATGTTTGCCAAGGACGCATATAAGATTTCCGTGGATATCGATCCTTTGGAATTGTCGAAACCGACACTGTCTCTGGACCTTCCCGTTCTTGGAGATATTTCCGATCTGATCCATAAGCTCAATCTTGCTTTGGAGGGAGATTCTATTCCGGCCAAGGAAGAGTGGATCTCCGGCTGCCGTAAAATCAAGGAACTTTATCCGGTCGTCTCCTCTTGCTATTATGAGAAGAAATCCCCTGTGAATCCGTATTGTTTTCTGGAATCCCTATTTTCCGTGTTGAAGGAAGATGATGTAGTCGTTGCGAGCAACGGCTCGGCCTGTGTTTGTTCTTTTCAGGCGGCTTACATCAGAGAGGGTCAACGCCTGTACACGAATTCCGGTTGTGCGTCCATGGGATACGGCTTGCCGGCTGCCATCGGAGCGGCCTTTGCTGCAAAGGGCAAGCAGGTGACTTGTATTGAGGGGGACGGAAGCATTCAGATGAACCTTCAGGAGCTTCAAACCGTTGTCCATCACCGGCTTCCGATGAAGATCGTCGTATTGAACAACGACGGATATCATTCGATCCGGCAGACACAATCCGGTTTCTTCGGAGAACCGTTGCATGGCGTGAATACACAGAGCGGAGTTGGCTTTGCTCCTTTTTCCAAGCTGGCTCCCGCGTTCGGCTTGCCCTATTTTCGGGTGGACTCGATTGATCGAATGTCCGAGGTTCTTGCGGAGGCTTATCATACAGAGGGACCTGTTTTGATCGAGGTAATGATTGATATCGAACAGCCTTTTTCGCCGAAGCTTGCCTCGAAACGCTTAGAAGATGGTACAATGTATTCGCCGCCTCTGGATGATATGGCTCCTTTTCTGGAGAGAAGTGAGTATGAGGCCGCTACGAAGCTCTTAAGAGGCTAGCCTCGCGATGAAATGAGTTGTATATTTGCCCCCACAGATGAATAAATGGAGGAAGACAACATGAATCTTACCGAAAAAAGAATGCTGGAAATTCTTAGAGACCTTCGTGATAACCATGGAGTTCTGGCCATTAAGGCGGAATTTGAGGCGGAAGGCTCCCGTACCGATGAGCTTGTCAAACTTAATGAGATCGTTTTTCGCGCGGACATGAATTTAATTATTAAGATCGGCGGCTGTGAAGCGGTCCGTGATCTGGATCAGTGCCGCTTGCTCGGTGCTTCCGGAATCATGGCACCGATGATCGAGACGCCTTTCGCCATGCAGAAGTTCTGCGGAGCGGCCAAGAAGGTCTACGGTAATGAGATCAAGGATATTGAGTGGATCATTAACGCGGAGACAAAGACCTGCCTGGCAAACTTTGACGAGATCCTCGACGCAGCGGAGGGCTTTTTGAACACCATCGCAATCGGCCGTGTGGATCTCTCCGGATCAATGGGACTTTCCCGCAATGCAATCAACGGAGAAGAGGTTTATCAAGCTTCCCGGGAATTTGCCGAGAAGGCGAAGGCGAGAGGCATTACCGTCGGTTTCGGCGGCGGGATATCGTCGGATGCGATTCCCTTCATCGAGCGGATGTATGATGTCATTCAGAAATTCGAGACAAGAAAGATCGTTTTCTCAAGAGAAGCGATGAACAAGGATATCCACAAGGCATTGACCAAGGCGATGGAATTCGAGACCTTGTATCTGAAGAATAAGTGTGAGTTCTACGATCGAATGGCTTTTGAAGACAGAGACAGGCTAACGATGCTTGAGGGTCGATTGGCAGTTGCTCAGAACGACGCGAAGCTTTTCTAATTGATGATATTGGTATAATATATATGACGATACACGTGAAAACTGGTATCGTCATTTCTTAATGAGTATGGGGGTTATGAAGATGAAAATTGCGGTTGCAGGAGCGGGTTACGTTGGTTTGTCTTTAGCGGTTCTGCTTTCTCATAATCATGATGTGAAGCTTGTCGATGTTATCCAAGCCAAAATCGATATGGTGAATCGAAGAATTTCTCCGATCGAGGATTCCAAGATCACTGAATTCATGTCCAATCATACGCTTTCACTGACTGCTACGAGTGATGCCTGCGACGCATACCGGGATGCCGAATTCGTTATTATTGCCACACCGACAAATTATGACCCCGAGAAGGATTACTTCGATACCTCATCGATCGAGACAGTATTGGATACCATTAAGGGCTGCGGCTCCCAGGCCACGGTTATCATCAAGTCGACGGTTCCCGTAGGATATACGGAAGGTGTTCGCAAATCGAAGCAGATGCCCCGCATCATCTTCTCACCGGAATTTCTTCGCGAGGGAATGGCTTTACAGGATAATTTATACCCATCACGGATTATTGTCGGCGAGAGAACGGACGAGGCTAGGAGATTTGCTGATCTTCTGCTCGAAGGCGCTGTGAAGAAGGATGTTCCGATCCTCTTCACCCATTCGACTGAGGCAGAGGCGATTAAGCTTTTCTCCAACTCCTTCCTGGCCCTGCGCATCGCGTACTTCAACGAACTCGATACCTATGCCGAGATCCGCGGCCTGGATACGAAACAGATCATCGAGGGTGTCTGCATGGATCCGCGTATCGGATGTGATTACAACAATCCCTCCTTTGGCTTTGGCGGCTACTGCCTTCCGAAGGACACCAAACAGCTTCTGGCTAATTACTCGAATGTTCCGCAGAACATTATTACCGCTATCGTTGAAAGTAACCGCACCCGCAAGGACCATATCGCAAATATGGTCGTCAAATCCAATCCCAAAGTTGTCGGCGTGTATCGGCTGACCATGAAGAAGAATTCGGACAATTTCCGGGCTTCTGCCATTCAGGGGATCATGAAGCGAGTGAAGGGAAGAGGAATCGAAGTGATTCTATATGAGCCTGCCTTCAAAGAGGATAAGTATTACAACTCACGCGTGATCCGTGACCTGGAGACCTTCAAGAAAGAAGCCGATCTGATCGTTGCCAATCGAATGAGCCAGGAGCTTGTCGACGTTCGACACAAGGTATACACGCGCGATATTTTCAATCGTGACTGAGCTATTCTAGAAAGATATGAACGAAAGAAGCCGTATCTCGTCGTAGCCCGTGTATCGCCTCAAACGTGAGATGACCCGAGGCAAGACATACGGCTTTTATTTTATGTAACCGAACTTAGGAAGCACAAAGTCAAAGATGGCTTTTGCAACACCGGACTCGGTATTCGGTGCCGTGATATAGTGCGCTTCCTTCTTCGCGATATCCTGAGCATTTCCCATAGCAATCGCCAAAGCTCCGGAACGGAACATGCTGATATCGTTCTCGTGATCTCCAAAAACGGCGATGTTCCCAATCGGTATTGAGAGGTGCTTCGATAAAGCATGTACCGCCGCGCCCTTCGTCGAACCCTCCGACATGATATCGAGAAAGTTCGTTCCCGATGACAAGACCTCAAGTCCCTTTACACCTCGTAAATAGCTGTTCTGTTCCTGTGTCGGGAAATACAGAAGGATCTTTACAAAATCAAGAGCCAACTCCTTTTCACTCGATCGGGAGACCGGCTGTAAGGGAACCTGCCAACGGTCGGAAGCCGTCTGGTTATATTTTCGAAAAGCCTCGACACGAACGCTGTTCTCCGCGTAATAGACCATATCGGAGGTGTAGGCGACAAAATCCGCCCCGGCATCAAAAAGATACCGAAACAGTTTGTCCTGCAGATCTTTTCGAAAAGGATTGGCCCACGCCACGGTGTGCTGCTGAGGAGCGGCGAGGATACCTCCATTACACGCGATGATAGGCAAATCCAAACGCAGCTCGTCAATATACCGTCCTGTCATCAGATGACTTCTTCCTGTCGCGATCGTAAACCCGATATCCAGCTCGCGCAATCGATCGATGGCGGCAAGATTCTCCGGGGTCACGTTCTTCATCGGGTCAAGGAGTGTCTCATCCATGTCAAAAACAAGAAGATGCTTCATTCTTACGAGTTCTCCTTGCTGTCGGAAATATACTTTGACAGCTGATCGGCACAGATCCCGGCGGCGCTCTCGCCGGTTGAATATCTCTTGTACCAGGAGACTGTCTGCTCAATTGTCTCTTGAAATGCCCAGACAGGCCTCCAGCCCATCCGTGCCTCGATCTTCGAAATGTCCAACTTCAGGTAGCCTGCCTCGTGCGGCTGCGGATTCTTATCGATTTCATATATTGCATTGTCACCCCAGGCGAGACAAATATTCTTAACGACAGTCTCCACGTTACGGGCATCCTCTGCCCTCGGCCCGATATTCCAGCCCTCGGCATAGGCAGCTCCCGACGTATACAGCTTCTGCGCAAGCAGAAGATAGCCGCCGACAGGCTCTAACACATGCTGCCAGGGTCTCGTCGCGTAAGGCGAACGAATATAAACGGGCTTACCGTCCATGACGGCACGCATGATATCCGGGATCAGCCGATCATCCGCCCAGTCTCCGCCGCCAATAACGTTGCCGGCTCTTGCCGACGCCACTGCGACGCCATGTTCCGCATACCGGTCGGGATGAAAATAACTCCTCCGATAGGAGGAGGTGACCAGCTCGGCACAGCCCTTGCTGTTCGAGTACGGATCATATCCGCCCATGGCCTCATCCTCGCGGTACCCCCAGAACCATTCCCTGTTCTCGTAACATTTATCGGTCGTAACAATCACGACCGCCTTGACTCCGGGGGTCTGTCTTATAGATTCCAATACATTTACTGTGCCCATGACGTTGATCGCATAGGTCTCGACCGGCAGCTTATACGACTCCCGGACCAAAGGCTGTGCGGCCATGTGAATCACGATCTCCGGCCGGCTCGATTGAAAGGCGCCAAGCAAAGCATCAAGGTCACGCACATCGCCGATTACCGATTTCATACCGGAAGCAACATCCGCATCCTCGAAAAGAGACGGGGATGTCGGCGGATTCAAGGAAAACCCTGTCAGCTCGGCGCCCATCTGCTTCAGCCAAATCGACATCCACGAGCCCTTGAAGCCCGTGTGTCCGGTGAGAAGGACTCTCTTCTTATTCCAAAATGCCGGATCGGCGGGACAGAATCGATCAATCATGTGTATCTCCTTTGCAGTGCACTACCAGATTTTCCACGGAGCATTGCCGTCCGCCCAAAGCGCGTCCAACGCCTGCTTGTCTCTTAAGGTGTCCATCGGACGCCAGAAACCCGGGTGGCGGTAACAGGAAAGCTTGCCCTCTGCCGCAAGGGTCTCTAAGGGGGTGCGCTCCAATACGCAGGAATCTCCGTCGAGATAATCGAAAAGTGCCGGATCTGCGACCATGAATCCGCCGTTGATCCAGGAACCGTCACCCTTCGGCTTCTCGGCGAACCCGGAGATTTTACTGTCCTCTGTGATCGATAGCGCGCCGAAGCGTCCGTCAATCTGTACACCGGTCAGCGTGCAGATCGCGCCTGAAGCCTTATGCTGCTCGATGACCTTGGGAATATCCACGTCTGAGACGCCGTCGCCATACGTAATCAGAAACGGCTCATCCCCCACATACGGTTGAATCCGCTTGATACGACCGCCGGTCATAGTGTTCAGACCCGTATTCACGAGGGTCACGCTCCAGGGCTCGGCAATATTCTTATGGATAACCTTACGATTCCCTTCTCGGAAATCAAAGGTGACATCAGACATATGCATATAGTAATCGGCAAAATACTCCTTGATCACATGTCCCTTATATCCGAGACAGATCACGAACTCATTGAAGCCGTAATGTGAATAGATCTTCATGATGTGCCAGAGAATCGGATAATCACCGATCTCAATCATGGGCTTCGGCTTGAGATGCGATTCTTCACTGATTCGCGTACCGAATCCACCGGCAAGAATAACAACTTTCATATACTGTTTGGCAGATCAGACCAGCTTGGGCCGGTCCTAAGCTGCGCCCCCTTTCTTTTCTCCCGTTATTATACACTGTTCGGACTTCAAAAAAAATGATATAATCACTCGAAATATTCAAAGCAGACTCATAAACATTATAGCGGAAGGAACTCGGATAGTATTATGATACTGAAGGTTCTTATTATCATAGCTGTGATCGGCATCCTGGCATATGTTGCCATTCTGTCTCCTGTCACACGTAAAGCATCTGTCTACTTGAGTAAGCCTGTTGCAAAAGACGCACGTAGATCCTTTGCGCTGGGATTGTTTCTGACCCTTCTTGTGACCGGCGTGTACGCTTTTATCATGTTCAATCGAACGTACCCGCTGACCGAAGGCTGGTATACCGTATATGCGAAGTACATGCTCGAAGGATACCGGCCATATCGTGATTTTGAACTTCTCTTCACACCAGGATACTCCTATTTGATTGCTCTGATTAGTAAGATCTTCGGATTTAACCTGATCGTACTGCGGGTTTTCGGGGCATTACTGTTCATGTCTTTGGCTGCGATTCTCTACCTGATCTTTTCGCGTATCTTTGCTCCGTGGATCTGTGTGGTTTCGGCGACGCTTGCCGCTTTGTATTTGCAGTCTGAGCCCGCTCAGGTTTTCTATGACTATATCCGCGTGTATGATTTCTTTAATTTGCTGGTTTGCCTCTTTCTGATTATCGGACTGAAGCAACAGTTGAAAGAGAGAGAGGACACATCACAGATCATATCCTTTAAAACCTTCCGGTGGACCGTTTTCATGGGCTTATCCGCCGGCTTGGCCGTACAGATAAGGCAGAACAGCGGATATCTGGTTCTGGCTTACGGTGTGTTGATTCTTCTATTTGTCCTGCTTTTGAATCACGACAAGAAAGCGAAATACCTTCATATTCCGGTATTTCTGGTATCGGCATTCCTACCGTTTCTGATCAGCTTTATCTTTTTGACAGCAAACGGCATGTTTGATTCGTACATCCGGATGACGACATCGGACGCCATCGCATCAAAGGGGGGCCTGATGGCCGTTCTTTTCGCATGGATCCCGCGAACCTTCGAGCAAATATTGACGGAATGGAAAACGGTTCTTGTCATCCTTATTCTTTTGGTTTCCAATATTCTGCTCTACACGAAGAGGAGAAAGAATCCGCTATCGGCTTCGTCGCAGAATATCTGGCTCGTTTTCTATTCACTGGTTTCGGTTGGATTGATTCTTGCCATGTTCTGGAAACAGAGGATTTCTGTCTTCATGAGGAAGAACTTCACCGGATTGTTCACACCGTATTCGTTGTTTGCAATCGGACTTATCGTGTTCTTGTTTCTGGGCCTTTACCTTCTTGCCCGCAATCGGCGTCTAAAAAATGAACAGCGGGATTTTTATCTCCTGGTTTTTGCGGTGTCCGGCCTGTACATCGCTACGGCCTATGGATCCGCCACTTCGGGCGGCTTGAGTGAGGGACAATCCGCCGTGATCATCGCATTGGTAATCGCTCTGCTCCTATACTACTCACAGCATGTTTTCTCTAAAGAGATGACTGCTCTTTCCCTGTCTCTTGCCATCTGCTTCGGTATGACGGCTGTTGCAACGAAGTACGAGGTGCCTTACGGCTGGTGGGGATTGACAGAGCCAGAGATACGGACAGCAACAGAAACCGTCGCAGTTCCACTATTGGACGGCATTTTCGTGAGTCAGGATAAGAAAATTCTCATAGAAACCGTGTATAATGACATCGTGGAAAACACCGACAAAGATGATTCTATCTTTATCTTCCCGCATATTCCGATTTTTTATGCAATGACGGAACGTTATCCCGATACATTTACCTTGGTCCAGTGGTTTGATGTGTCCTCGGATAAGAGTATTACGGCCGACATGGAAACTCTGTCAAAGAATCCCCCTAAGGTCATCGTCATATGCGATCTGCCTGAGAATGCGGTGGAGGAGCATGAGAGACTATTTCGTAACGGAGAAACTGCCACGCAGCATTGGATGATGAACGAGCTTCATCGGATGACGGAGGAACTGCCCTATGAGTTGCTTGATACGTTTGATATCGGTGCGGAATACTATGTCTCCGTATACCTTCTGTCGGACGAATAAGAGGTAATGGAATGAAGGTCAGAAACAAACTTTGGATCTACTCACTCATTGTTATATTCGGATTTCTCCTTTTCTTTGCCTATCGATATATCGGATCGAGGGCGTGGGGGCTTTTCTACCCGCTGAACAGCTTCTTGTTCCTTGAAAGCGCACGATATTCGGATTTTTTCGAGATCAATGAGCGCGTTTATCATCTAATCCCCTACCTGAACGGCACATCCTATCCTCCGCTGGCCCTCCTGGTGGCAGTCTTTTTCGCAAGGGTCATCCCGGGAACGGGGACTGTCGGGACGGATCCTCTCGATGTCCAGACATTTAGCAAAGAGAGCATCCTCGGACAAGCCCTCCTTCTTGCTTTGTACGGGGTCCTGCTTCTGGCGATCATGTTTGTGTTCTGGAAGAAAATGATTCCACTTTCTGAGAAGGAACCGGTCTTGAAGGCAGATAGGGATTCACGAATCGGGAAGCTTCGATATTATGCAGACAAGTACTTGCTTTATGCGGCAATGGGGCTGTCGGTATTGGCAGCTGCACCGCTCATCTATTCCCTGGACCGGGGGAATTATTTAATACTGTCGGTTTTTTCTCTCCTGCTTTTCTGCTATTTCTATGGTAAGAATGACATAGCTTCCGCTATATTTCTGGCTCTTGCTGCTTGCCTTAAGGTCTATCCGGTCGTATTCTTTCTTGTTTTTTTTCTTGGCAAAAAGTGGAAACCGCTTCTTCTGGGTCTCGGCTCCGGAGCCGTGATTACCGCGTTGAGCATGCTGGTATTCCAGGGGAATTACTTCAAGAACTTCTTTTACTTTGTAAAAAACATATTGGCCTTTTCCGGCGGCGTTCCCGATGACAGCTCCTTTTATTATCGATATGCCGTTGGTTTCAGAAGTCTTCTGTCGACCCCGATTCTGGTGATCAACCATTCGATGCCGAAGGATATTCCGATCTCACAGCTTACTCTTCTCACCGGAGCGGCTTTTCTCATCCTTGTCATCGTTCTTTGCTGCCTGGATAAGCGGCCGTGGCGTCAGATGATGTACCTGTGCTTTTTCATGATTCTTTTCCCGACCCCGTCATTTTTCTATAACCTGTCATATCTAATCGCTCCCCTACTGTTATTGCTGTTTAAAGAAGAGAGGGAGTCTCTGGATTATGTATATACCATAGGCATAGCTCTTCTGATGATTCCGAAAAACTATCATTATACGTTAGTAGAGTTCTCGGACGGCCCGGCCTATGTCGGGATCGAGACTTTTCTAAATCCCCTGATCATGTGCTCCATTCTGGTTTTGTCTTTTATCGTTGTTCTTCGCGAACGGCGTAAAAGACAAAAGACACAACCCGGCAGGTCGATCCGGAAAGAGAGGGTGTCTGCGTGAGAAAAAAGATTCTGTTGACAGGCGGTTCCGGTTTCATCGGGAAAAACCTGATTGAACAACTATCCGGCCGATATGATTTTATCGCGCCTCGCCATAGAGAGCTCGAGCTTATGGATGAACAGGCGGTCAGGGCGTTTTTTCTCGAGCAAAAACCGGATATGGTGATCCATACGGCCACAAAGCCAGGGCATCGTAATGCTTTAGATCCGACGAACATCGCGATCACGAATCTGCATATGTTTTCGAATCTGTTCGAGGCATCCAGACGGACAAAGGTTGAGAAGTTTCTGTTTCTGGGGTCCGGTTCTGAGTTTGACATGAGAAATTATCGCCCGGCTATGAAGGAAGAATCCTTGGGGGAATGGATTCCCGAGGATGATACCGGTTTTTCAAAATATGTTTGTTCGCGCATGCTTTCCGGCAATCCCGGCTATGTGAACGTTCGATTTTTCGGGATATACGGGAAGTATGAGGATTATGCGATCCGGTTTATTTCGAATGCTATTGCCAAAGCCATCCTGGATCTGCCGATTACGTTAAGACAGGACAGAAAATTCTCATACACCTATGTTTCTGACGGAGTACGTGCGATCGGACGTTTTCTTGATACCGACGTATCGGAATTACGATATAATGAGTACAATGTGACTCCACCCGAGCCGGAGAGCCTGTTTGCGCTTGCCCGGCTTGTTGTAAGCATTTCCGCTAAGCCGGAGCTGCCGATCCTCGTCGAATCACCCGGCGAGGGGATAGAGTACAGTGGAGACTCGGCGAGATTCATGGAACAATTCCCTGATTTTCGCTTCACGGATACACAGGAGGCCGTTCGGGAACTGTACATGTGGTACGAGAACCATAAAGACGAGCTGGATCGCTCGCTGCTCATCACGGACAAGTGATTTGCTATTTGGGTGATCTTTTGAAGGAGAGACAAGCATGAAGAAAATCAGCATCATGACAGCATGCTATAACGAAGAAGAGAATGTGATTCCGCTGACAGACGCTGTCAGGAAAATTATGGCTGAGGAGTTGCCCGGCTACGACTATGAGCACGTGTTTATCGACAATTGCTCAGAGGACACAACGCTTGCCCTTCTCAAGGAAATCTGCAAGAAGGACAGGCATGTCAAGGTAATTGAGAATGCGAGAAATTTCGGACATGTCCGTTCACCCTATCACGGTATCCTGCAGACAACAGGTGACTGCACGATTAGCATGGCGGCGGATTTTCAGGAGCCGCCGGCATTGATCCCAAAGCTCGTGAAAAAATGGGAAGAGGGCTTTAAAGTTGTCTGCGCCGTTAAGACATCGAGTAAAGAAAGCAAAGCGATGTTCGGAATTCGCAAGATTTACTACAACATGGTCAAGCAGATGTCAGAGGTCGAATCGATTGATAATTTTACAGGATTCGGTTTATACGACAAGCAGGTCGTGGCGGCGCTGAGATTGATGGAGGACCCGTATCCGTATTTTCGCGGACTGATTTGCGAGATTGGATTTAAGCGTGCGATTGTCGAATTTGATCAGCCGAAGCGAGAAAGAGGGAAGACACATAATAATTTTTACACTCTTTTTGACATGGCGATGCTTGGATTTACGTCAAATTCGAAGGTTCCTTTACGCCTGGCGACTATCGTGGGCTTTTTGTTTTCTCTGCTTTCCTTTTGCATCGCCGTTGCATACTTCGTATTGAAGTTGATACTGTGGGACAGCATGCAGATGGGAACTGCGCCCATCTTGATTGGCATGTTTTTCATGTTTTCCGTCCAGTTGTTTTTCACCGGTCTTCTCGGTGAATATATTGCCCAGATTCTGACAAAGGTCACCAAGCGTCCGCGTGTGATCGAAGACGAGCGGATCAATTTTAATCAAGAGAAATAAGGAGAATCGTATGTCAACAGAAAAAGCAGCAGAACTCCGTTCACGAATTCTGGACCTGACCCGGGAATACTATACCGAGCAATTCGCAGAGACGAAGCCCTATGAACCGGGCGACCGTATTTCCTATGGCGGCAGATATTTTGACGAAAAGGAAGTCGTTTCTCTCGTGGAGTCCTCCCTGGATTTCTGGCTGACAGCCGGAAAATATTGTAGCCAGTTTGAGTCTGAGTTCGCCAAATATCTCGGTACGAGCTTCTGTTCTTTGACGAACTCCGGTTCGTCGGCCAATCTTCTGGCTTTTATGGCGCTGACCTCTCCCACACTGAAGGATCGCCGAATCAAACCCGGTGACGAGGTCATCACGGTCGCCTGCGGATTCCCGACAACAGTTGCCCCTATTCTGCAATACGGCGCTGTGCCGGTTTTTATCGACGTCACTCTGCCGACATATAATATGGATGTTACGATGCTCGAGGCCGCCCTTTCCCCGAAGACGAAGGCTGTTATGGCAGCTCATACATTGGGAAATCCCTTCGACCTTCGCGCAGTGACGGACTTTTGCAAGAAACATGGTCTGTGGCTTATTGAGGACAACTGCGATGCTCTTGGCAGCGAGTATGAGATGCCGAAGGGCAAGAAGCTCACCGGGACGATTGGAGATCTGGGCACATCGAGCTTCTATCCGCCGCATCACATGACGATGGGCGAGGGAGGCGCGATCTACACGGCCAACGGACAGCTGCGCCGCCTGGTTGAGTCCTTCCGCGACTGGGGACGTGACTGCTACTGCCCGTCCGGCAGGGACAACACCTGTAATCACCGTTTTGACGGTCAGTATGGCGAGCTTCCTCACGGGTACGATCACAAGTACGTCTACTCCCACCTTGGGTATAATTTGAAGGCCACCGAGATGCAGGCCGCGATCGGGGTCGAGCAATTGAAGAAACTTCCTTCGATTATTGAGGCGCGCCGCAAGAACTGGAAATATCTTCGTGAGAGTCTTGCCTCGCTGGAAGACGCTTTTATCCTGCCAGAGCCGACAGAGTACTCTGACCCGAGCTGGTTCGGCTTCCTTCTGACCGTTCGTGAGGACGCAGGCTTTTCCCGCGAGGATATCGTGCGGGAGCTGGAGGGTAAGAATATTCAGACGAGAATGCTCTTTGCCGGCAACCTGATCTATCATCCCTGCTTTGACCTCTACCGCGCTTCCGGCGAAGGCTACCGTGTCGTCGGCGAGCTTACGAACACAGATCTTGTCATGAAGAATACCTTCTGGATCGGTGTTTATCCGGGCATGGATGAAGACCGTCTCTCTAGGATGGTCAGTGTCATCACCGATTTCGTGAAGGGCAGGTAATCAGAACGCAATGAAGTCAATGATGGAAAAGCTCTATCAGACCAGGCTGTACAAGAAGTACGGTCAGTTTGTTCAGTTCTGTATCGTCGGAGGAACAAATTTTCTCGTCTCCCTTCTGGTATATAGCGGAGTTCTGTTTCTCTTTCGCCTGTTCCCTGATTTTCGATTTACGGCGGTCCTTCAGGACGACACGACGATCAAGGCGCAGATCGCAAATGTTCTGGCCTTTGTCATCAGTGTTCTGAACGCTTATGTTCTGAACCGGATCTGGGTTTTTCGAAAAGAAGCGAAGAAGACAGGCAAGGGTGCAATTGTTCGTTTTTTCTCGAGCTATGCGTTTACATTCACATTGTCGATGTTTTTGACCTGGTTCTGGATCAATGTGACACATTTTTCCGAGTTCATCGTTCCCTTTTTAAACGTTTTAATCACTACTCCGCTGAATTTTCTCTTGAGTAAGTTTTTTACTTTTCGAGAAAAACGGAAGATTGAACCGGAAGACGGATCAGCTGAATAAAGGGATTTTTCGAGAATACATCCGGACGAGTGCGATTCTTGCAGATTAGAGAGGAGATAAGTATGGAAAAGGTAGCAGTCATCATGGCAGGCGGCGGCGGAACGAGATTCTGGCCTTTATCACGCTTGGCTAAACCGAAGCAATTGATCAGACTTACCAGCGATCAACCGATGATCAATGAGACGATCGATCATTATCGGGATATCGTTTCTCACACGAATACCTTTGTTGTGACCAACCAGGAGCAGACAGCTTTGATGTCTTCCCTTATCTATGAGGATGTTCCCAGAGATCATATCCTGTCAGAGCCTGTCGGAAAGAATACGGCCCCCTGCATCCTGTATTCCGCCCTTGTGATTCAAAAACTCTATGGAGACGCCCTGATGGCGGTTCTTCCGGCTGACCATCATATTTCCGACCTCAAGGAGTACAAGAGGATTCTTTCTCTTGCATACGCGACGGCAGACGCCACGGACCGGATCGTGACGATTGGCCTTTGGCCGACAAGTCCCGCCACAGGCTATGGATACATTCGCTTCTCAGAAAATCCGATTAGTGCGGACACTTCTGAAGTTTTTATGCTGAAGCGATTCGTCGAGAAGCCGGAGCTTCTCCGGGCGCAGGAATATGTCCGTTCCGGAAAATATCTTTGGAACAGCGGCATGTTCATCTGGAAGGCTTCTGTCATAATCAAGGAATTCGAGAAACATATGCCGGAACTGTACGCGAAGCTCTATTCTATTTACGATCAGCTCTGCACACCGCAGGAAGCATCGGCGATTGCGCAAGTTTATCCGACCCTGGAATCGACCTCCATCGATTACGGCATCATGGAAAAAACCAGCGATGTTTGTGTCATCCCCGCAGAGTTTGGCTGGAATGATGTCGGGAGTTGGGACTCCATGAGTGAGGTTTTTCCGACGGATGACGATGGAAACGTCGTACGTGCCAAGGAAAGCCTGTTGCTCGACACAAGCAACACAATCATCAGCTCCGACAGCGGACGTATGATCACCACCGTCGGAGTAGAAAACCTCATCATCGTCGATACCGGAGACGCATTGATGGTGTGCGCCAGAAGCTGTGCGCAGGACGTTAAAAAGTTAGTGGAAGAGCTGAAGAAGCAGGGACGAACGGATCTGATCTGACAGTGGGAAGAGGGTCTTGAAGAAATGCGTATTGCGATCGATATTACGGCTACACCGAAGAGTAAAACCGGCATAGGCAGATACCTTCTCGGCCTTCTGCGCGGTCTTCAGGAAGTGGATCAGGAGAATGAATACTTTCTCTTTGTCCATAGTGACGATATCGATGGTTTTCCGATTGTGAATCCCCATTTCCATATTGTTCCGGTCAGGAGCTCTGTTTTAAGAAGAACCTGGATCCGGATCCTATGGGAACAATTTGTATTCCCGTTTCGACTTCGAAAACATAAAATTGACGTACTGCATTGTCCCAATTTCACCATGCCTTATCTAGCCCGCTTCTTCTGTCCGGATCTTCGGGTCGTCGGCACCTTTCATGACATGACGTATTTTTTCCTGCCCGAGTTTCACGTTGGATGGAAGCGGGAAATGTTCAAAAGTTATATCCGGAAAACGGCCGGAGCAGCAGACAAGCTTGTTACGATCTCCGAGAATTCGAAGAGGGATATCCCGAAGTATTGCCGCCCGGGCAATCCCGAGATCCAAGTGACCTGCATGGGTGTTGAACCGAGATTTTTTACTGCCGAAAAGCCGTCTCCTTCCCTGCTTGAGAAGTACGGGGTCCGGGATCCGTATATTCTCTACATCGGAACTCTGGAGCCGAGAAAAAACGTTCCGGGGTTAATCGAGGCCTATCGACAGCTTCCGGAGACGTTGATCCGATCCTATCAACTTGTTATCTGCGGCAAAAAAGGCTGGCTTTATGACGAGATCTTCGCGATGCTCAAGGAGACGCCGGAGCTTCTCTCCCGCATCGTCTTTACCGGATACGTCGAAGATGACGACCTGCCGAGCCTGATTCGCGGCGCGTCTGTATTTGCCTATGTTTCGTTCTATGAGGGCTTCGGAATTCCGGTCATCGAAGCGATGGCGGCCGGGGTGCCGACACTGACTTCCTGCGGATCATCCCTGGAGGAGGTTGCCGGAGACGGTGCCATGCTTTGTGATCCGAAAGATCCGAAGGATATATCCAGAGCCTTAAGAGAGCTTTTGACAGAGCAAGACACGGATCTGCGTGACATGCGAGTCCGGACGGGGCGCGAGAGAGCCCGATATTATACCTGGCAACGATGCGCACAAGACACCATCCTGGCATATATCGACGCAAAGAAGGCCGGTAAAGTATGATCAGGGGGAAGCTGGCCTTCGTGATCCTGACATGGAATTCCGGTGTGTACGTTCGGGACTGCCTCGAATCTGTTCTTACCCTTGCTGCACAGCAGCCGATTCAGGTTTATCTCGCGGATAACGGTTCGACTGACGGCACAATCGAGGTCTTGCGGGATTTCGCATCCGGGTATCCGGATCAGATTCATTTGAGCCTTTCGTCCGAGAATGAAGGAACGACCAGACCGAGAAACCGCTTGTTGAAAATGATATCCGGGGATACGGACTGGATTTGTGTCCTGGACTCGGATACTGTTATCAACCAAGAGGCTGTCGAATTGTTGATCGAGTCCCTTGAGAGCCGGCCCCGGGCCATGCTTGCTTCGCCCAGGATGTGGTCGCAAAAGCGGGAGGAACAGATGTCCTGCAAGCGCTTCCCGACTGTCCGGGGGAAAATAATGAAGGCTTTCCCGGTCACTTCCGTTCAGAGAAGAGCCGCTCAAACGGAAGCGTATCCGTTTTTTCCTTCCGGAGACACCGCCGGAAGGCCGCCTGTTTCGTCCGACCGGAGCGTGTATGAGGTCGACTACGCAATCTCCGCCTGCTGGATGCTGCGTGCCGATGTAAGGGAGAAGGTCGGATATCTGGATGAATATTACCTTTATGCGCCTGAGGATGTTGATTACTGTGCGTCGATTTGGGAGAATGGATACGAAATCCTTTTTGTTTCGGGATCTTCGATCGTTCATGACACACAGAGACTGTCGCATAAGAAGCGATTCAGCGCACTCAATCTGGCGCATATCAAAGGTCTTATTCACTATTTTCGAAAATATCGCTATATTTCTCGTCCCAAGATGAGAGACTCCGGGGAGTAAAGCTTTCACACCGGCACGAGAAAGACATGAAACGGGGGAGGAACAAGATGGTTGATGGAATGGATGTTGCAAGAGACGGGAGCGCACCGGCACAAGGGCTGACCATTGATATTGAGGCGCTGCAGGACAAGATCCGGTCTTCTATGATCAGGAATAAAGATTACGGAGCATTTGAAGCGAGTGGTACGAGCTTTCAACGCGTCAGTCTTGCGGAAGAACACAGATTGTTATCCAACCTTGTTCAGATGAGTGCTGTCACCAATCAGTCCTGGGAGATTGTTCCGCTGACGTCGTTTATCAGCACAAACCGCTTGAAGCATTTCATGAAGCGCGTGTACATGAAGATTTTCGGATGGCCGGCACGTCAATATTTCCGTACGCAGACAGATTGCAACGGACACTTTGTCAGGCAACAGAACGAGATGATCTCGCTTCTTTCCAATTTAACGGCACGGATGGAAGCCCAGAACGAGAAAATCTTTGCGCAGGAAGCGGAAATCACCGCCCTAGGTGCCCAACTGCAAAAGTGTCTGCACGGATTTCGTGAAGGCGGCAACAGTATTTTTGACAGAATGGACACTGTTGAGAACAGTCTGAGCCGGGCTAAGGATACTATCGCCGGGATTGAAGAGAGAGTAGGCCTGGAATCAGAATTTGAGTTCGACTATGCGGGCTTTGAAGACCGGTACCGCGGAACGGAGGAATCAATCAGACTCCGTCTGGAAGAACGGTATCTTCATTTATTCAAAAATCGGGCCGACATTGTGGATCTAGGATGCGGGAGAGGGGAATTCTTGTCCCTTCTCAAGGAGAAGGGTGTTTCCGCTCAGGGGATCGACATGGGCGCAGAAATGGTCAGAAGATGTCGGGAAAAGGGCCTCGATGTCGTCGAGGCGAATGCCGTCGATTTCATGAGGGCTGCTGGGGAGAAGCACTTTGGCGGAATCATGTGCTCGCAGGTGGTCGAACACCTGACCGCCGCCGATCTGATGCAGCTCGTCCGGTCATGCCGCGAAGCACTCAAGGACGGAGGGATCCTCGTCCTCGAGACGATCAATCCGCTGTCGCTGGCTACATACCGGTTTTCCTACCCGATGGATCTGACGCATCGCCATATGGTCCATCCCTTCACGTTACAGTATATTTTGGAATCCGTCGGGTTTTCTAAGGTAGAGCTGGCTTACTTCTCGCCGGCACGGGAGAAAATGATATTTCCGACGGATACACCGGAAGAAATGACGAAATTTTATGAAGAGATTCAGAATTGTCTATTCAGTGAGCAGGACTATGCCGTCATAGCCACGAGATGAGTCTTGATCCGGAATAAGGAGAGTGTGTGTTAGAACGAACAATCTATCAGATACTGCCGACATTGTCATACGGAGACGCCGTCAGCAGTCATGCCGTCTCTCTATCGCGGCTGATGCGATATCACGGAATCCCCAATCGGATCTGCGCGGAGAATATTCATCCGAAGCTATCCTTGTTTTGCCTGCCGTTTTCGGAAATCAAGGAAAAGATACATACCTATGATATTGTTATCTACCATATGTCGACGGGTTCCGATTTGAATCGCTGGTTCAAGAACCTGAAATGCAGGAAAATTCTTATCTATCACAATATTACGCCTCCTGAATTCTTTATTCCGTATAGCGAAGCGCTGGAGAACCTGACAAGAAGAGGAAGACAGGAGCTGGCAGAACTGACCACAGCCGCGGAGATCAGCATTGCCGACTCGGAATATAATGCACAGGAACTGGTCGAGCTGGGCTTTCAAAATGTCAGTGTTGTACCGATCCTTCTCCCGTTTTCGGATTTGCTCATGCCTCCTGATCCTGTTGTTTTGGACCAGATGTCAGACGGGAAAATGAACCTGCTTTTTGTCGGGCGCATATCCCCGAATAAGATGCAGGAGGACGTGATTCGAGTATTCTCCGAATATCATAGGAAGCATTATCCTGCAAGCAGGTTGATTCTGGCCGGCAGTGATAACGGAATGGAGTCCTATGGTACAGAGCTCAGAGAACTGGCAGACAGCCTCGACATTACAAAAGACGTTGTCTTTACCGGGCATATTTCCTTTGCCCAATTGTTGGCTTATTATCGTACGGCGGATGCTTTTCTCTGCATGAGCCTTCATGAAGGCTTCTGTGTCCCGCTGGTTGAGTCGATGTTCTTCGGGATTCCTGTTTTTGCTCGAAAAACCACAGCGATTCCTGGGACGATGGGAAGATCCGGCGTGCAGTTCGATGGTGCGGACGCCCCGCAGATCGCTGCGAAGATACATGCGCTTATGACGGATCCGGTAAGGCGCGGCGAGATTATCCGCTTACAGAACGAACAACTGAAAGAGTTTGACAACGCCCGTGTGGAGAGACTTATGATGGAGAAGATTACTAATTTTCTTGCATAAAGGAGAACGAAATGGATGCTTTGACAAAACCCAAAATAGCCATGGTGGTTCAGCGTTACGGCCTCGAGGTAAACGGCGGGGCTGAGCTCGAGTGCAGACTCTATGCGGATCGTTTGATACCTTTCTTTGACGTGACAGTTCTCACGACCTGCGCGGTAGACCATTACACCTGGGCCGACTCCTATCAGCCGGGTGAGTCGGAGATTAACGGAGTCCATGTCAGGCGTTTTCCCGTCGATCATGAGAGAAATATGGAGTCGTTCAGCCAGCTTCACGGACAGATGATGCAGGGGACTCATTCCATTGAAGAGGAAAAACAGTGGCTTCTGGCTCAAGGTCCCGTATCGACGCAGCTTCTATCCTTCATTGAGAAGGAAAAGGATAACTATGAGGCCTTTGTTTTCATGACTTATCTATATCACCCGACGGTCGCGGGTCTGCCTCTTGTTGCGGAAAAGAGTGTTCTGATCCCGACAGCTCACGATGAGCCGCCGATCTATCTTTCTGTTTTCCGGGATGTTTTCCAAAAACCGAAATCGATTTTTTATAACACCTTATCTGAGCAACTGTTTGTAAACAACATGTTCGGCAACCGGGACATTCGAAGCGAGATCGGCGGGGCAGGTGTTGATTTACCGGAGACAATCGATTCTTCGACCTTTCGAGACCGCTTTTCTATCGAAGGCCCTTACATTGTCTATGTCGGACGGATCGAAGAGGGGAAGGGCTGTCAGGATCTGTTTAAGCTGATGGACTTTTACAATAAGTTTCGCATGAAGAACAACCTGAAGCCATTGACGCTTGTCCTCGTCGGGAAAGCCGCGATGACGCTGCCGGATAGAAGCTATGTCAAACCTCTTGGATTTGTAAGCGAAAATGATAAATACGCGGCAATCAAGGAAGCGGAATTTCTGGTATTACCCTCGCATTTTGAAAGTCTGTCCATTGTTGTTTTGGAGGCCTTCCGTCTTGGGAAACCGGTCCTTGTGAACGGTTCCTGCGAGGTTCTACGCGACCATTGCCGGATCTCGAACGGCGGCTTCTACTATCAGACACCTTATGAATTTTGTGCGTTTACAGATTATCTTCTGGACCATCCGGAAACCCGGGAACAGATGGGAAGAAACGGTCAAGAGTACCAGAAGCAATATTACACCTGGGAGCACATCATCGCAAAGTTGTGTGACCTGATCCGCTACACGTCAGAGAAATGAGTCATTAAACAGGAAACAGGATTCGGACTTGCGGTCTGATGACAAAGATCCGCTACGCGTCAGAAATATCACAGATCCTTACTCGCGCTTTTCTTCCGGTGGTATGGGACAGAAGGTATCCTGATTCTCCTGGAAGGTCTTCTTATACAGCCTAGGCGTGAAAACCGCGCGAACCGTCTGGAAAACAATCTTAATATCCTCGAGTATCGAGTAGTTCTTGATATACAAAAGATCATAGCGAAGCTTGTCTTCTGCGGAAGTGTCATAACTGCCGGCAATTTGAGCAAGTCCAGTAATTCCGGCCTTGACGACAAATCTTTGATCATATGCGGGAATATCTTTCTGAAACTGTTCCACGAACATCGGCCGTTCGGATCTCGGTCCGACGACACTCATCTCACCCTTAAGAACATTCACGAACTGTGGAACCTCATCAAGCTTAGACCGCCTCAAAAAGCGTCCGAACGGGGTAACGCGGGGATCCTTTTTCCCGGAAATAACAGGACCTGTTAAAACTTCGGCATCGTTTTTCATGGTACGAAGCTTGTAGATGAAATACTTCTTGTTATCCAGAGTCACCCGCTCCTGACGGTAGATCGGGCAACCCTTTGACGTGGCCATGATGATGAGCATCGACACAAGCATGATCGGAGCTGTAACGATCAGGGCCATCAGGGAAACAATCAGATCAAAAATTCTCTTGATTAGCCGCTGTTCAAAAGTAAGTCCGAGACGGTCAAGCATGAAAACCATCAAGTCGTTGAAGTTGATCAGCCTTGATTTGTACAGGGACAGTTCATAGAATTCCGGGACCAGATAGGCAACCGTGTTTTTTCGGGCGCAGTACAAAAGGATCTCTGATTTCATCTCGTCGGGAACACTTGGACAAATCAGGATCTCGTCATAATTCCGGATAATCGACCGGACCCCTTTTCGATCGTGACAAAGGCGGGCATCTGCGACAGAAAGGTCGAGATCCTTGAGACTCGATTCGATCTGTAATCTGACGGAATCAATCTCTTCCTCCGAGCTTCCGATCATAACGAGCTTTCCGGTCGGGTAGAGGCGACGGCTGATATAAAGACCAATCGCCGTCCATACAGAGACGTATACAAACAGGATTGGTACACTAATCGTAATAACACTGCGCGGGAAAGCATGATTCTGAAAGAAATACGCTGCCGCGGTCGTAAATAAGGTTTGCAGGAACGAGAACTTGATTGATTGTGATACGGTATCCAGATTTTTTTTGCGAAAAAAACGGGAAAATTCGAGAAAACTGGCCAACAGAAAGGAAGAAACGGAAATCAAAGGCGATAATTTGACATAGGCCTCAAAGTTCCCGGCCACAAGGTTCGGCGAAGCAAGGAGGCGGGTTATGTAGTTCGGGAAAAAAGGAAAAACTACCGGATAGATCCAAAAACTGGATAAATATCCTAAATTGACTACAACGACAAAAACCACAAAAAAAAGGATTTTGAATAAATGTGTTGCAGATATTCTGCCCTTCAGCATTTTGTTCTCCTGTCAGCCCGCGCCTTGGTAATACACGGGTCGTATCGATACCGCTATTTTAGTCGATACGGCAGGTAACCGCAACGGGTACGGCAAAAGAACAAATCACACAGGTGCAACAAGCAATCGCTGTCCGGATATCTGTAACGAAAACGTCCGTCAGATCCTCCCATGCATGCTCCGGGGTTCCGAAGCTCGACAGAAAAGAGGACTGCGTGTCACGATAATAGGAATGCCAGTTCTCGAAAAGCTCAAACAAATAATCCGGGTCGCAGGGCTCGTTCTCAGAGCGCAGGGGTGTAGGAGAAAAACGGCACAGAGACTCGAGCTCATCCTTGTGATCATAGAAGAAATCACGCATCTCGTGCTCGTAATTCAGGTGACGCTTCGCCCCGTTGATGCCGTCACTCTGATGCGCCGCACAGAAAAAGTCACACAAGTAGTGACTTACGATCCCAAGCCGCAACGAAAAAAACGGAGACACGATAAACTGATCAAGTTCGTGTTGCTGATGCTTGTAAAGAGAAAGCCCAAGCTTCTTGATGATATAAGGAAACGAACGGGAATAGAAGTGCGGATGTGTGATTGGTAACCATGAAACATCGGGAAGCATATTTCCCAGACCATACCAGAACGAAGAAATCCTGACGGGATGCTCGCCAGAAAGTGCCGCTACGACATTCTCACGAATCATCGTCCCCATGCGGCGGTGAAGCTTTGTCACCATGAATTGTTTTCCCTCTCCCCAAATACAAAAGCCAATAAGTCCTTCATCATTATACGACCATAAAAATAGAAAATATAGCAAAAAAGACAAAAATCAATACAAATTGTGCTAAAACATTTCTGCGTTTACCAATAATGTTCTCTTGCAAGAATGAACCGCATATAGTAGTTTTATATATAGGATTCTTCTGATCTAAATGACGGGATTTCCGCCTGAAGATAGATGCATTGAATATAATCCCGAAAGGTTTTGGTGTCTTGCTGAGATGAAAAAGAGAAGATCATCGAAAAGAAGAGCTCACAGAGCTTTTATTGTTGCGCTTGTTTCACTTGTTATTCTTACCGCTGTTGGAACCGGAGTATATTTCTTTCTGACGCGCGAGAAGAAGTATAAGGTTCAGGATGTGGGCGGTCAAACCCTCTCACTTACTGTGGAGGAGATGCAGGAGGTCCTTGATACGGGACGCTTCTATTCCGGAATCTCGATAAACGGCGTCGATATAGCCGGCAAGACCAAGGAGGAAGCCCTGGCGCTATTTGCAGGCAACCCCGATTTAGACAAGCCGTCTGTCTCGGTCATGATGTCGGCGCAAGGCAGTGTATATCCGGTGGACGCTAACCAGATCGGCCTGAGTTCAAATCTCAGCGCAGTGATCGACGAGGCTTTTTCCATAGGAAGGACCAGTTCGATAACACTTGAGGGTGAAGCCCTCGTAGAACGATACAACACCGTTACAAATCTTGTCCTCTCACCGAAGAATTTTACGACAGCTTTTACCGCTGACCCGCTGAAGACTTCGTTGTCGGTCCATGCGATTCTCGATCCGCTCGAGACAGAGGTAAAGAATGCCAAGGCGGTATCTTTTGACTTGGACATGCTTGCCTTTGTCTATGAAGAGGCCCAGGTCGGAATTACATACCAATCCGAGAAAGCTGCCCAGGATATATGCTCCGCGATTGCTGCCGGGGACTATAATCCGATCATAACGGTCGGGTATGATATGATTCAGCCGGAAGTAACGACAGAAATCTTGAGCTCCAAGCTTGGCTATATTGCGGAAACCGTTACCGAAACAAATCAAGATGAAAACCGAAACACAAATATTCGCCTGGTTTGCGAGGCAATCAACGGCCTCCTTCTGCAACCGGGAGAGTCCTTTGATTACAACGAATATGTCGGCCAGCGAACGGCGGAGAAGGGTTATAAAGAAGCGACCGGAATTTTCGAAGGAACCACCAGACTTGAACTTGGCGGCGGAATCTGCCAGGTCAGCGGTACTATGTTTCATTCCGTTATGAAAGCCGACCTGCAGGTTGTGGAGAGACATCCGCATTCCTGGCCCAGTACGTATGTTCAGAAGGGAACCGATGCGACGGTTACCTGGGGCGGCCAGAACTTTATATTTAAGAATAACACGGAATATCCGGTCGCGATCGTTGCCTACTATTGGGATCACACGGTGACGGTAGCACTCTACGGACGTCCGCTCGAAGAGAATGTTACGATTCAGATTGAGGGCAAGCTGCTTTCCGAGACTCCGCCCCCTGAGCCCGAGTATATTGCGGATCCACTGTTGCCTGCCGGAACCATTGCTCCCAAGAACATTCGGGATCCACATAATCAGATCACAGCTGAGTGCTATAAGGTTTTCTACAGGGACGGCGTCGAATTCAAGCGAGAACTTGTGGACACCAGCTACTACCCCGCCATATCCGCCAAGATCGGTGTTGGCGTACTGGCACCGGACGGCGTGACTCTTTATCCGCTGGATCCTAAGACCGGAGTCGTGACGATTCCGCCTACACCTACGCCGGACCCAGCGATTCCGACACCGGACCCGAATGCCCCGACACCGGACCCGAATGCCCCTACGCCGGACCCGAATGCCCCTACGCCGGAACCGAATCCTCCGGCACAGGAACCCACTGATCCGGTACCGGCAGGATCTGAGTAATGACTCGGGACAGCTTTAAATCGTCGGAATGCAACATCTACCGAATCGAAACATAAGGGGGCTGTTGCAAAAGTGATTGAAAAGTCACTGGAGTAACGGCCTCTTTTTATTTGTTTCTGGGTGTATAACGCCTCAAGCGACCTATTTCTGAGGTCATTTGAGGTGTTTTTAATACACCTATTGTGGATTCATTGTTTTTTGGGCGCAGTAAATTCAGCGGTACGCTGTTTCAACCAGAAATCAAGCGATTTCCTTTCTGTGAAGAAGCTGGTCACATTCATGCGCTGAATTTTTGCATGGAGTTTGGTTATGTTGTAACCCATGCTCACTAATAGGAAATCCGTTCGGACATTATTCTTTCCCCGCATCAGGAATCTTCGGAATCCGCTGTCCTCTTTTATGACACCGAAGGCGCCTTCAACGCTCAAAGCGATTCATATGATGAATAATCTCTTAGGGCGTTGTTATATATTCTAAGGAGATTTGCCGTAGTTCGGGGAAAGGGCTTTGAATTCTCCATTTGTCAATGATTACCTACTAAATCGTCGAAATGCGACTTTTCGTATGTGGATCATTGAACAATAAAGAAGTAATTCATCAATGATTACCTACTAAATAGGCGCAAACAGACGATCTCGTATGTGCATCAATGATCAACAACGCCGTTATTTGTCAATGATTACCTACTAAA
>CAZOFY010000028.1:0-27466 GCA_964579245.1 uncultured Mageeibacillus sp. | reverse complement strand
TTAGGCTTCAGAATCCCTGTTTTCAATACTTTTCAGATTACGCAGTAGCCCCTAAATAAGGGTTTTTCTGCGTTTTCTTTTTTATTCCCACTCTATCGTCGCAGGCGGCTTACTCGTAATATCGTACACGATTCGGTTGATATGCCCGACCTCATTGATAATGCGGCGCGAGCAGATATCAAGGACTTCGTAAGGAATCCGCGCGAAGTCCGCTGTCATGAAGTCGCTCGTGGATACACCGCGCAAAGCAAGCATATAGTCGTATGTGCGGAAGTCGCCCATGACACCGACAGAACGGACATTGGTCAATACGGCAAAATACTGATTGACGTCTCGCCCGAGTCCGGCCTTCTTGATCTCGTCACGGAAAATCGCGTCTGCGTCACGCAGAATGTTAAGCTTGTCCTTGGTGATCTCCCCCATGATGCGAATCGCAAGACCCGGTCCCGGGAACGGCTGACGCCAGACAAGATCATCGGGGATGCCCAATTCAAGACCGGCTTTTCGTACCTCATCCTTGAAAAGGTCGCGTAATGGCTCGATAAGCGAGAGCGCAATGTCCTTGGGTAAACCGCCGACATTGTGATGGCTCTTGATGACAGCTGCATCGCCGACACCGCTCTCGATGACGTCAGGATAAATCGTTCCCTGTACCAGGAAATCCACTTGACCAATCTTGTTGGCTTCTTCTTCGAAGACGCGAATGAATTCTTCACCAATGATTTTGCGCTTCGTCTCAGGATCGGACACGCCGTCGAGACGAGTAAGAAAACGCTCCTCGCAGTTGACGCGAATGAGGTTCATATCGAATTCGCCCTTGAAAATACGCTCGACGTCATCACCCTCATTCTTACGGAGGAGGCCATGATCGACGAAGACGCAGGTCAGTTGTTTGCCGACTGCCTTGTGGATCATCAAGGCGGCAACCGAAGAATCGACGCCTCCGGACATCGCACAGAGAACACGCTTATCGCCGATCTTTTCGCGTAGTTTCGCGATGGATTCCTCAACAAACGCTGCCATCACCCAGTCACCCGAGCAACCGCAAACATCATATATGAAATTGCGTAGCATAACGGATCCCTGTGGGGTGTGCATGACTTCCGGATGGAACTGTACGGCGTAATAGCCCTTCTCCTGATTCTCCATCGCGGCAACGGGACAGTCCTTGGTGTGAGCCGTTACAGCAAAGCCGGATGGTGCGACGGAAATGAAATCCGTATGGCTCATCCAGCAGGTCGTATTGGGTGTAACATTGTTAAACAGCTTAGAGGCAGAAGACAATTCAATCTCTGTCTTGCCGTACTCACTGACCGGCGCCGTCTCCACTTTTCCGTCGAGCATGAAGGCCATCAGCTGTGCACCATAGCAAATACCAAGTACCGGTATCCCCAGCGACAGGATTTCGCAGCTATAGTGAGGGGACTTCTCATCGTAGACACTGTTCGGCCCACCGGTGAAAATAATCCCTTTGTAATTTCCCTCGCGGATGCGGTCCAGACTTACCGTATAGGGAAGAATCTCCGCATACACATTCTGTTCGCGAACGCGTCGCGCTATGAGTTGATTATATTGTCCGCCGAAATCCAGGACGAGAATTTTCTCATTATCCATTCGTTGCCCCCATTTATATGTCTTGATCAAAACTGCAAGTATTTCTACTCGTCATATGAAAGGTACTCTTACCCGACGTATATTTGTCTGAATAGAACGATTCTGCGGACCACAATTCTATCGCGCTTCGGAAACAATTCTGCGGACCACAATTCCTTCGCGCCTCGACAACGAATCCGCGGATCGCAATTCCTTCGCGAATCGGTTAAGAATCAGCGAAACATGATCTCTTCGCGCTTCGGACCGGTGGATACGAGCGAGACCTTGACCCCCAGCTCTTTTTCAATGAAAAGAACATAGTCTTGCGCTTCCTTCGGAAGCTTGTCGAACGAGGTGACGCCGCGAATATCTGTCTTCCAGCCCTTCATGGTCGTGAGAACCGGCTTCGCGCGATCAAGCTTCGTCGGGTTCGGGAAATCCTTCGTCTCTTCTCCGTCGACTGAATAGGCAACACAAACCGGGATCTCATCAAGGTAGCTGAGGCAGTCGATTGCCGTCAAAGCGACGTCTGTAGCACCCTGCACGCGGCAACCGTAGCGTGAGGCAACACAGTCGAACCATCCCATTCTTCTCGGGCGTCCCGTTGTGGCTCCGTATTCTCCGGCATCTCCGCCGCGGCGACGGAGCTCATCAGCTTCGTCTCCAAATATCTCGCTGGTAAAGGCACCCGCTCCAACAGCCGAGGAATAAGCCTTAACAACCGTAACGATTTCCTTGATCTCATAGGGAGGAATGCCCGCTCCAACCGCACCGTAACCGGCGAGTGTCGATGAGGATGTGACCATCGGATAGATGCCGTGATCCGGATCCTTCATGGAGCCAAGTTGACCCTCCAAGAGAATCTTCTTACCATCCTTGATCGCCTGATTGAGAAACGCTCCCGTGTCCGCCACAAACGGCGCAATAAACTCCCGATACGTCATCAGTTCAGCAAAAAGCTCCCCGACTGACAGTGTCGGCTTGTGATAGAGGTGTTCTAAAAGAGTATTCTTTAAGGTAAGGACCGACGCGAGCTTGTCCTTCAGCGCATCTTCCTCGAAAAGCTCACAGATCTGAAAACCGATCTTTGCATATTTATCCGAATAGAAGGGTGCGATACCGGACTTGGTCGAGCCGAAGGCCTTGCCGCCCAGGCGCTCCTCTTCATATTGGTCAAATAGAATATGGTAAGGCATGACAATCTGCGTGCGATCGGAAACCATAAGATTCGGCATCGGAACGCCACCGTCTGTCACGTGCTTGATCTCATCCTTCAGCTTCGGGATATTCAAGGCAACACCGTTGCCGATTATGTTCGTGATTCTCTGATGAAAAACACCGGAAGGTAGCTGATGCAGCGCAAATTTACCGAATTCGTTGATGATCGTATGGCCGGCATTCGCGCCGCCCTGAAAACGAATGACGATGTCAGACTCGGTGGCAAACATATCCGTAATCTTGCCCTTGCCCTCGTCGCCCCAATTTGCTCCAACAATTGCCTTGACCATGTGAAAATCCTCCCGTCAGCTTGTACGCCGGCGAATGAAAACTCATCCGCAAATGACCGTTACCAATTCTATCGATAACCACACAAAAAAACCCCGAGCAATTCTCGAGGTCCCTTGCCCTAACCATTATATAAGGAGCGTGATGCAGTGTCAATTTATTGAACTTGCAAAAACCCGCCGAGTTAGAGGTATTCTCTTTGTTGAAATTCGCAACGGAAGCGCTTATTTGTTCGATACGGCACGGATCCTGCTCAGCGCCTCCAACGATGCTTCCTTTGATCCGAATGCGGTAAGGCGGAAATAGCCCTCGCCGCAGGGTCCGAAGCCCGAACCCGGCGTTCCGACGACCTCTGCCTCGTGAAGAAGATAATCGAAAAACTCCCAGGATGTCATCCCGTTCGGTGTCTTCATCCAAATATATGGCGCATTGATTCCTCCGGATACGGTAAAACCCATTGCCGTCAGACCCTCACGCAGGATCTTCGCATTCTCCATATATTTGCCGATTGTCTCCTTGATCTGCACTTTCCCTTCAGGCGAGTAAACCGCAGCGGCAGCCCGTTGTGTGACATAAGAAACTCCGTTGAACTTAGTTGCCTGCCGTCTCGCCCACAGATCACGTACACGTACGCCGTCTCTCACAAGAGCCTTCGGAACAACGGTATATCCGCAGCGCACGCCGGTGAAGCCGGCTGTTTTCGAGAAGCTTCTCAGTTCAATCGCACATTCCTTCGCACCGGGAATCTCAAAAATTGAATGAGGTCGGTCTTCTGTGATAAACGCTTCATACGCCGCATCGAAAAGAATCACTGCTCCGACTGCTTTGGCGTAGTCGACCCATTTCTTCAGCTCTTCATATCCGATGGATGCGCCGCTCGGGTTATTCGGAAAACAAAGATAGATCATGTCAGGTGTCTTTGTCCCGTCGCAAATCTCCGGAATCTCCGGAATGAAGCCGTTCTCTTCCTTACAGGGCAAGTATATAAAATTCGACCACAGGCCTGTCTGCGGATCAAACTCACCGGCACGTCCCGCCATCACATTGGAATCCACATAGACCGGATAAACCGGGTCACAGACCGCGACCCGGTTGTATATAGAGAAAATATCTCCGATGTTGCCGGAGTCGCTTTTGCAGCCGTCGCTGACAAAGATTTCGTCAAAATCGATCTCCACGCCACGACTCCTGAAATCATGATCAATGATCGCCTGTACAAGAAAATCATACCCGAAATCGGGGCCGTAGCCGCGGAACGTCTCTGCCCGCGACATTTCCTCGACTGCCTGATGCATTGCGTCGATAACCGCCGGTGCCAGAGGGCTCGTGACATCACCAATCCCTAACCGGATTAACCGGTGATCCGGATGTTCCGCCGTGTATTCCTTGATCTTCTTTGCGATCGTGGCAAACAGGTAGTTTCCCGGAAGCTTCCTAAATTGATCGTTTAACGTATACATATCTTTAGCTCCTTTGCCAATAACTCCTTCGTGTCCGAAAAAATCCGCCTTTTTGTTTACGGATCAGAATTCGACTTGTCCTTCAAAAACGATCTCGGCAGGCCCTTCCATGATGACCTCATCGGTCGCCTCGCGCCATTCAATCGAGAGCTCTCCGCCATTCAGGATCACGGTGGACTTACGATCCGCAAAACCATTCAGGACAGACGCTACGACCGTCGCACAGGCACCGGTCCCGCATGCCATGGTCTCCCCGGAGCCGCGCTCCCAAACGCGCATACGAAGATGGCTCCTATCGAGGATTTGTACAAACTCCGTGTTTACACTCTCCGGAAAAAGCTTATGCTTTTCAAACAGCGGCCCCATCTGCTCGATCGGCAGGGTCTCGATATCCTTCACATACACGACCGCATGGGGATTACCCATCGAGACAGCCGTGATATTATAGAGCCGACCACCGACGGCGATCGCCTCGTTGACCATTGTTTTCTCGTTCCAAAGCACCGGGATCTTCTCCGTCTCGAAAAGCGGCCTCCCCATGTTTACCGTCGCTCGCACTGCTTTCCCGCCTTCAATCGTCACCGAAATTTGCTTGACGCCGGACAGGGTATCAATCGTCATGTCCGTCTTTCTCGTAAGTCCCTTATCGTAGACGTAGCGGGCAACGCATCGGATACCGTTCCCGCACATCTTCCCTCTTGAGCCGTCCGCATTATACATATCCATGAAATAATCTGCCCGATCAGAGGGTTTGATCAGGATGACACCATCCGATCCGACCCCGAAATGACGGTCGCTATACCGGATCGCGAAAGGTCCGACTTCTTCATCCGCGAGAACTTCTCCCTTCGTACAGTCAATATATAAATAATCATTACCAATTCCTTGCATTTTTGTAAAAGCAATCTTTCTCATCTACATCTCCAAATCTCTGTATCTCTTATTTAGAAAGTGTCCTGATAACAGCCTGTGCCGTATCGACCAAGCGCCAACCATTATCCATGCTCTTCTTCTGAAGAAATCGGTGCGCTTCCTTTTCAGACATCTGATTTCGATTCATTAGTATGGATTTCGCCGTCTCCAGGATCCTTCTCTCACCCTCGCCCCTTTGCGGGACGGTCAAAGCCGTTCTGTTGCCGCAGGCCTCTCTCGACCTGTCCCGATATAATTGATTACTTGCCATCTGCCTTGTTTCAAGCAGCATCCGGACAGAGGACAGCATGTCCTGCGTTTTTATCGGGAGTGAAAGCGTATATAATCCGTCTGTCCGCTCATAGCCAAGATTTACGGAACCCGGCGAAGCAAGGACAAGCATATCATACTCTTCCGGGAGAAGCGTCTGCAAGTGACCGGCAGACATGTCCGGAAACAGCGGACCGCAGACAACGACTCCGCCTTCTCTTCGTGAAGCAACCTGACACAGCGTCATCGAACCGGTAAGCGCTTCTCCATCCACATGAAAGCCACAGGAGGACAAGGCCTCTTTAATCCGGCACACATGCCGCATATCGGGAAAAGCAACGATGATACTTCTCATTTTCCCGTCCTCGATTCATGTTGTCGTTTGTTGTTCGAAAAAATCAATACCTGAGAAGGTACTCGTCCAGCTCCCATTGGGAAATGCGTGTACGGTACTCATCCCATTCCTTCGTCTTTGCCTCAAGATACCGTTCGAAAATATGCTCCCCGAGAACTTCCCGTGCCATCGGATCCGCGGCAAATGCTTGCAAAGACTCTTGCAGGCTACCCGGCAAGCTATCAATACCCGCCTCGTCTCGCTCATCACAGGTCATGGAGAAAATCGACGTACAGATCGGTTCCGGGGGCGTCATCCGGTTTCTAATTCCGTCCAATCCGGCTTTCAGGCAGACTGCAAGCGCCAAATACGGATTCGCTGCCGGATCCGGGTTGCGCAACTCGACCCGGGTACTGTTACCGCGTGTGGCAGGAATGCGGATTAAGGCTGATCGGTTCGCCGCGGACCAAGCAAGATAGCATGGTGCTTCATATCCGGGAACCAGTCGCTTGTAGGAATTGACAAGTGGGTTGGTGACCGCCGTCATCCCTTTTATATGTTTCAGGATTCCCGCGATAAATTGCGTTGCCGTCTCAGACAGTCCGATCTCGCTTTGAGGATCATAGAAGGCGTTCTTTCCCTCTTTCATCAAGGACATGTTGATGTGCATCCCGGAGCCGTTGATCCCATAGATCGGTTTTGGCATGAACGTTGCATGCATTCCATACCGCTTCGCGATACTCTTTACTGCCAGCTTGAAGGTCATAATGTTGTCCGCCGTCGTCAATGCGTCACCGAACTTGAAATCGATCTCATGTTGCGCCTGTGCCACCTCGTGATGTGAGGCCTCGATCTCAAAACCCATAGCCTCCAAGGCAATGCTGATCTCTCTTCGAATGTCCTCACCCTGACCAACAGGCTCCAGATCGAAATATCCGCCTTGATCATGCGCTTGCGTTGTCGGTTTGCCATTCTCATCGTAATGAAACAGAAAAAACTCCAGCTCCGGACCCACATTGAATGTGTAGCCCATTTCCCGAGCTTCTTCAGCTACACGCTTCAGTGCATATCTCGGATCTCCGACAAACGGCTTTCCATCAGGTGTGTGGATGTCACAGATCAGCCTCGCAACCTTGCCGGACTGCGGCCGCCACGGAAAAATAGCAAAGCTGTTGTAATCAGGGTACAGATACATATCGGACTCGCTGATACGCGCGAAGCCGTCAATTGAGGAGCCGTCAAACATGCACTCGTTATCCAGCGCCTTTTCGATTTGACTGGCCGTAATTGCGACATTCTTCAGCATTCCGAAGATATCCGTAAACTGAAGACGTATGAATTGAACATCCTCATCCTTGATCAGACGAATAATGTCTTGCTTCGTGTAATTTGGCATAGGATCATCCTCCTCTTTAAAGCTTCGTAAATCATTCTTGAAAAACACAAAAATAGGCGGTCAACGCCGCCTCATTCCGGTTAATTCGATTGTACAAAGGGGACGGGGGTGCTGTCAAGCCTTTTTGCAGGATTGCATTGCCATTCTTGCAACATCTTCGATTCTCGTATCTAGCGGAGCAAGCTCTAACGATTGGCCATACTTCGATTCCATGGCCTTTTTCAAGAGATAATCAGTCATATTAGGATTTTTGGGGAGAAAGCTACCATGTGAATATGTGCAATATACATTCTTATAAACTGCACCTTCTGTCCCATCCTCCCCGTTATTACCCGCACCATCCACGACTCTGGCAAGGGGTTTGACACCTTCTCCCAGATACGTACGGCCACTATGATTCTCAAATCCGTAAAGGACGGGTGATTCTGACAGAAGCTCACTCTCGTAGACTGTATCTCCGATAAAACGGTTCTTTTTGCCAAGTGTGTGTACATCGATCAAACCCAGACACTCGATTCTCGTTCCGTCATGTTCCTCATAGTAGTGACCCATCATCTGATAGCCGCCGCAGATACAAAGAAATACTTTATTCATTTCTACAGCCTTCCGGATCTCTTTTCCCTTGTTCTCCACAAAATCTCTCCGGATAATATTCTGCTCCGCATCTTGTCCGCCTCCGAGAAAGACAATATCATATCGATCTGGATCAAAGTGTTGATCCATGCTGACAGACTCAATCGTCAGATCTAATCCTCTTCCCTGAGCCCGACGAAGCAGCGCAAGAATATTCCCTCTGTCCCCATAAAGGTTCAGAAGATCAGGATACATATGACAGAGTCGAAGTGAGTACGTCATCGTAATCTCCTATTTCCAGAAATCCTTCAGATGATAACGCCTGACAAGAATTTCCCGCAAGGCAAGCATAGATGTATAATTCGGAAGAATATAGAGGCACTTCCCCACGTCACATGCTTCCAGAGCTTGATCGACTAGCTCTCCGCACTCCTTCATGGGCTTCGCCTCCATCCTTGACGGGTCAATTCCGGCATAAGCCAAGCGGAGATACATATCCCCGTAGCGTTCTCCGGATACAAAAACCTTCTCCGGATAGGATCGTGACTCGAAATCGACGTCCCAGATCCAGGACACATCCTTGCCGTCGGCATCATTACTGTTTAGTAAAAGATACATGCCGCCGGCGTCCGAGGCCTGAGAGACAAAGGTCAGCGCACGTTCGAGCCCAACCGGGTTCTTGACCAGAAGCAGGCAGATGGACTTATTCCCCACAGGAATCTTCTCCAACCGTCCGAAGGCAGGGCGAGCAGCAGAAACGGCTGATGCCGCACGCAGAAACAATGTCTTCTTTCCCGCCGGTTCCTCGAGCATCAATACGGTTGCCGCCACAGCCGCCAACGTGTTGTAGAAATTATGATGTCCTGGAATCGGAAGAGCTACCGTCACGTCCTCTCCGGCATAGCTGAGCGTGACCGGATATCCTGTATCGGAAGGCGTCAGCTTAGAATCATTCTCCGAATAGGACACCGCAAATGAAGGTTCCGTTCTCCTGTAGCCGCAGGAGGGACAGTAAAAATCCCCCAAATGGCCAAAGCTCCTCGCTCTGTACTCATATTTTGCCTTACAGAACTGACAATAGGCTGCATCAGATGTAGTCCCGCCAATGCCTTGATTTCCTGCATTTGTAACAGTGTTACTCGTCATTGACTCGGTATCCATACCGAAAAACCGGGTTCTGTCCTCTCTGCCTTTTGCCAAGGAGGCAACCAAAGAATCATCCGCGTTCAAAAGTATGGTTGAGGTCTTCGCGTCATCCAGGCCTTTTGCCAGAAAAGCCTTGGTATGCGATAACTCCCCATACCTGTCAAGCTGATCTCGAAACAGATTTGTCACGACACAGACCTTCGGCATCAGTTGTCCGGCAATCTTTGAAAACGCCGCCTCGTCTGTCTCCAGAACATAAACGACTCTTTGTCCCTTCTTTGCCGCAAGCGCTTCGGTTTTTCTTCCCTCGATCAATGTCGTCGCGATGCCGGTTGCCAGATTCGCTCCTGATACGTTCGTAACGACGGCAAATCCCAACGTATCGAGAATCGCCGTCGTTATATGTGTCGTCGTCGTCTTACCGTTCGTTCCTGTAATCGCAAGAATTTGTTTTCCGGCAGAAAGCTCCGAAATAAGACTGGGAAAAATCTTCAAGGCTACGCGTCCGGGGAGGGTCGTAGCCCCGCGCCCCATCAATCGCAAAATCCGGCTGATCGTTTTACCTGAAAATATGGCAAAGCCGACCCGTAGCTTTCTCATTATGCCTTATCCGTCTTCTTTCTGCTCTCTTCGATCATATCGAAAAACTCCTGAAACAAGTAACTATTATCCCACGGACCGGGGGCAGCCTCCGGATGATACTGGACCGTAAATACCGGACGGGTTTTATATCGAAGACCTTCTATGGATCCATCATTCATATTGATATGGCTAATTTCACAAATATCAAGCGGAATGGATTCTTCTGTTACGACATAACCGTGATTCTGTGAGGTGATATATACACGATCAGCACGAATGTCCTTGACCGGGTGATTCCCGCCGCGATGTCCGTAGCGAAGCTTATGTGTATCTGAACCGGTGGCGAGTGCCGTCAGCTGGTGCCCGAGGCATATTCCCATAATTGGGGTGCCGGATTCATAAAGCTTTGCGATCTCTCGAATGGCAGTCTCACAATTCTTCGGGTTTCCGGGTCCGTTTGATAAGAAAACTCCATCCGGCTTGTCTGCCAGTATCTCTTCAGCAGAAGTGTCCCATGGGTAGGCTATTACTTCGCAATCTCTCTGCGTGAGATTCCATATGATATTGTGCTTTGCTCCAAAGTCCATTAATGCAATACGGTATTGGGGAGTTGTTGCCTTTGTCTCATCCCGATCTGTTACAAGCATGGTTGGCCGCCCGGCGTCACGATCAGCCTTGGCAAGCGCTTCATTCCAACCCTTGTTCCCGGAAGGATAAACGGTCTTCTCTTTGCGGCTTACGGTAGGAACAAGCATCGCTCCATCATACGCCTCAATCTTCTTCTTTGCCGCTGCCATGTCGATATCCGCCTTTGATCCGTCTGTAATCAAACCGATCATCGTGCCCTCCTCCCGTATCATTATGGTAAGGGCACGGGTATCTATCCCGCTGATACCGGGGATATTATTTCTTTTCAGGTAAGCGGACAGGTCCTCCGCATCACGCTCATCCCCGATGACCGTCGTAATATCTCTGACTATAAGAGCACCGACCCATGGGTGCGCCGCTTCCGAGGTATCTTCAAAGACTCCGTAATTCCCAACGATCGGAGATGCCATGGTAACTGCCTGTCCGGCAAAGGATGGATCCGTTAAAAGCTCCAGATATCCGGTAGAGCCTGTACAAAAAACGACTTCACATACGGCATCCCGATCGGCGCCAAATCGTTTCCCTTCAAAAACCGTACCATCACTTAAAATCAGACATGCTTTTCCCATACTTCCTCCCATCGGTGACCGAATAATCGGCTCGGTGCGTTCACTAATAATCATCACTCTTTGTGCGTCTCTTATTAGATAAGCATTCTATCATGTTTAGTCGAAAAATTAAATTGCAATTTATCAGCCGGCGTCCTGCAAATGAGCTATAATTACAATCCGGTGCGTTCCGATTCCTGTAGGAGTGCAGGTAATCAGCGTGATTTGCTTGCCGTTGCCGCTGTCAATCGATATAAAATCACCCAACTCTACGGGCTCCAACTTCGGATATACCTCATCCACAATAAATGTCATTTCCTTGTTCTCGAGATCTGTAATCTGAATCGTATCACCTATGGCAACTTCATCAAGACGATTAAAAATACTTCCAAAATCCTTCATCCTATGCCCGAGGATTACACAGTTGCCTTCCTCTCCCGGCATAGCGGTTCCCTCCAACCGCCCCGCGCCATACCGCAGAGGAACGACGCCGGCACCATCCAAAAGAGGTAGAATAAGGTCAATTTTATCAATGGCAATCGTTCCCAGAGCCATAAGAACTACGTCATCGGGCAATGGCGCGGGTGTTGGCGATGTTGCTTCTGTCGGTCCCTCCAACTCTTCCTCCGGATCTTCAAAAGCCTCGTATCCTTCCCCGTTCACAGGAAGAGCATCTCTTTTCACGATGATCATCTTCTCGCCGGCGACGATCTTGTCGACAATCTTGTTCGTTTCACCCTTACGAAGCGTATTCATGACCGGTTCCCAAAGAAGAAGAACCGCAGCCGTTATAAGAAGGAGTGCGATTGCAATCACGATTCCTTTTTCCATTTTTGAAAAGCCTTTTCTTACTCGTGGCTTGCCTGATCCGGTCTCATCCTCACTCATTTCGTTTCTCCTCAAGAAAAAGCATTAGATCCTTCACTATTTCTGTAATTATAGCAAATTTGACACCCTTTACGCTTTAATTTACTCTGCTTTTCTGCTATCATATGGGTTACTTTTTATACGTAATTTCGGTTCTTAGAGGGAAATTACAAGCGGGGGAACAAGTATAATGCAGGACGTTGAGATGAAAGCTCTTTGGAACAGGGTCACGGATGTGTTGGCCGGAGAAATTTCCGAAGTTGGTCTTAAGACATGGATTCTTCCTATCACTCCTGTGTTTGCTGATGATAAGGTCTTTGTTCTTTCCGTCCCTGATTCTTTTTCCTATACTTATGTCGCACAATGGCAGAATTTAATTACCAATGTTTTTCAGAGCGTTACTTCCAGAAAATATGATGTCCAGATCGCGGTCAGCGGTTCTCAGGAGATTTTGGATGCGCTTCGTCAGAATACTCCTTCGGCGAACACCCTTCCTTATTCCCCTTCCGAAGCGGTTGTGACAAGGGTTGCTCAATTGAATCCGCAATATACCTTCGACGCGTTCGTAGTCGGTTCCGGAAATCGTTTCGCCCATGCTGCCTGCGTAGCTGTTGCCGAGAAATTAGGCGGCCGCAACTACAATCCCTTGTTTCTTTACGGCGGCTCAGGATTAGGCAAAACACACCTGATGCACTCGATTGGTAACTATGTTACACGTAAGAAACCGGACAAGAAAGTCATCTATGTTCAGTGTGAGCAGTTTGTCAACGAATTCATCGGTGCAATCAAGGAAGCTGCCTATGACGAATTCCGGGACAAGTATCGAAATGCCGATCTTCTCCTCATTGATGACATTCAATTTATCGAAGGCAAAGAGCAAATGCAGGTCGAATTTTTCCATACCTTCAATTCTCTTCATGAGGCCGGCAAGCATATCGTGATGACTTGCGATAAGCCTCCGCAGAGTCTGGCATCTTTGGAGGAAAGATTGAGAACGAGATTCTCCTCGGGCTTGATTGTTGATATTCAGCCTCCGGATTATGAGACACGTCTGGCGATTCTAAATCGCCGGGCTCAACAGAATAATGTACATATTTCCGAGGAAGTACTGGATTATATTGCTGCCAATATTGCCTCGAACATTCGTGAACTTGATGGTGCATTCAATACCGTTCTGGCATATAGTCTTCTTGCAGGTTCCATAGACCTTGATGTGGCTGCCTCTGCGTTGAAGGACATCATTCAGCCGAAGCCAAGTCGTCAACTGTCTGCTCAGATTATTATTGAAGTCGTATCGAGGTATTACAACGTTTCTTCCAGTGAAATCTTGTCAAATCGTAGAAGCCAGGACGTTACTGTTCCCAGACAGGTAGCTATGTATATCTGTCGTTTTGTTTTAAATATGACCTTTCCAAAGATCGGAGAGGCTTTCGGCGGTAAAGATCATACCACCGTAATCCATGCCTGCAACAAGGTTTCGACAGATCTCAATTCTGTTACATCCTCTTTTTCCAAGGATATAGAAGAAATTAAGAAGAGATTACTTGCCTGAGAGTTATCCACAGTTTTTTGTATATATGTGGATAATTTAAAGTGAATATCCTGTTGATCAATTGGTGACAAAATACACAGTGTGAAATTCCCGGATAATTCTTGTTTTTTCCCCTTTTTTTTCAACACCTTATGAACAGGGAAAAGATAGATATATCAGTCGTTTTCAGGTTTTTCCTCTCCAATCACACACCATAAGAAGAAGGCGAAGATATTTCTTTTAATTTATGTAATAGCGTTTTTTCACAAAACAGTCGTTTTTCAATTATCTTCTCACATCGAACAAATGTGTGGAAAACTATTTTGCAGACAGATGTATTTTCAATTTCACCTTTTTTACAATATAAATATCTTTGAAAATTAAATATTTCTCTTTCCTTTGAATTTTATGGACAGAAAGGCTGATTTTTATTGAAATTTTTCGTATAATAGATGAAATAAAGTGTGGAGGTACTCCAATGAAATTTATATGCTCCAGAGATCGTCTGGTGGAATCTATATCAATTGTTCAGAAGGCGGTGTCAACACGCTCAACTCTTCCCATTCTTGACGGTATTCTCATAGAGTCAATCGTCGGAGAAGGAGTTAAGTTGACAGGTTATGATCTTGAGACGGGTATTGAGTGTTCTTTGGAATCCGATGTGCTGGAGACTGGCGCAATTGTAATCAATTCGCGTCTCATCGGAGAGATAACCAGAAAACTACCTGATGATCAAGTGACGATCGAGAGTAATCAGCAGATGCAGATCAGTATTGAGAGCGGTTCTTCAAGGTTCTCAATCAAGGGACTGTCAGCAGAGGGATATCCGAAGATTCCGATTGTTGCCGATGCGGAGAAGATCTCACTGTCACAGAATTTGTTGAAGGACATGATCAAACAGACTATTTTTGCCGTGTCTACGGATGAGAGCAGACCGACATTGAATGGCTGTCTGTTTTCGTGTGATGGATTTGCCATTGAAATGGTCGCTATTGATGGATTCAGACTGGCTCTTCGTAAACAAGTAATTGGTGAAGGTCTGCCCGTCATGAAGTTTATTATTCCCGGCAAAGCGCTTCACGAGGTAGGTCGTATTTTGGCTGGCAAGGATAAGGAAGTCGTTCTTTACTCCTCTATGAATCATATATTGTTCGATACAGGCAGCGTCCGTATCGTGTCAAGACTGATTCAGGGAGAATATATGAACTATCATGCCATCCTTCCGAAGACGGCAAATACCACTCTGATGGTATCCCCTACAGCCATGCTCAACGCGATTGAGAGAGCTTCTCTTATCATCTTGTCGGAGGATCGCCGTTGTCCTGTTCAGCTTTCCATGCCGAACGAGGATACACTGGTTATTAATGCGAGTACAGAGCTCGGTACTCTGCATGAAGAGATCCCGGTCAGTATTACCGGAGAGAAGATTGATATAGATTTCAATCCGAGATACTTTATTGATGCGCTTCGTGTGATAGACAAGGAAGAAATATCGATCATATTCAATGGCAGTAACGGACCTTGTGTATTGAAGCCGACAGAGGGAGAAGATTTCTCCTATCTCGTTCTTCCTCTTCGAAGATAAGTTTTCACAATGTATATTACAGCCATTCATTTAGAGAATTTTCGCAATTATAGAAGGCTCGACCTCCATGTTGGGCCTTCTATTAATGTTTTTTTCGGAGAAAACGCACAAGGCAAAACGAATTTGATAGAAGCAGTTTATCTGTGCGCCTGTGCACGATCACATAGAACATCTAAGGACAGAGAATTGATTTTTCATGGAGAAAGCTATTACAAGGTAAAATTACAGCTGAATTCCAGAAGAAGACAGCTGGAGTATGAAATTGGGCCTGCACGATATGAGGAAACACTGTCACTATCCTTTCAAGACGCCGGGGAAGCAACAACGGGACTGATGAAGGCAAGACGGATAGCAGAACATGATGACGTGCCATTTGAGAGAATCAGCGATTTTATAGGTATCTTTCATGCGGTCATTTTTGCGCCTGAGGATCTGTTACTGATTAAGGAAGGCCCTTCTGTCCGCAGAAGATATATGGATCTACTCATATCACAGGTTCGGCCGATGTATTTTTTTGATCTACAGACATATTCGAAGATACTGATGCAACGCAATCGGACTCTCAAGCTTCTTCGGCAGAAGAAAGGAAGTCAGATGCTTTCTGACCTAGAAAAGAGCGAAGTCGAGATATGGGATTTTCCCCTGGCACAGGTAGCATCACGAATCATTGCTGAGAGAATTGTATTTGCTGAGAAAATTCGAAAGTTCTCGAAGGAGAAACATGAGCAGATTTCAGGGGGCAAAGAGAGTCTTGCCGTTCGATATAGGACGGTAACTGGGGTTCTGACGGAAGCAGCAGTCACAGATCCACATACACATATACAGGAAATCGAGGAGACTCTACTCAACAGGTGGAAAACCTCCGTTCAAGATGATTATGATAAAGGTAATACCTCGATCGGTCCGCATAGAGATGATTTAGAACTCTCTCTCGATGGTGACGGCCTTCGAGCTTTTGCCTCACAGGGACAACAGCGTTCAGCTGCATTGGCATTGAAGCTTGCAGAATTAATGATTCTTCGAGAGCAAACTGGGGAGAGTCCGGTTTTACTTCTGGATGATGTCTTCAGTGAATTGGACAGCAACAGACGTTCCTGCCTTCTCAAGAACATTGAGGATTCGCAGGTCTTTATCTCCTGTACCGATCGAGATTTTATTGAGAAAGAACTTCTGGATTCTTGTGAGAGTGACCCGGTTTGTTCGATTGCCGGACGGCAAATATCTTTTTTTGAAGTCTTGGATGGATCTGTAACAGAACGGTAAAGGACAAAATATGGTATAATCTCAGTATGTTTTCAAATGATGACTTCGGTTGTCATGTGGGGGAAATCGAACATGTACGTTCATATTGGAGGAGAGTATTCCATTTCAGATCGATTGATCATCGGCATTTTCGATATGGATACGATTAGTCCGAATCAAACGGATACCGTTCATTTTCTCAGGAAGGCAGAGGCCGAAGGAAGGATCGAATATATTTCTAACGATATACCAAGGTCCGTCATTCTTACGGTAGAAAGAATTTATATTTCTCCCATTTCTGCAGCGACGATTCGTAAACGGATGTCAGAAATGAACGGACATCTTGAGTAGAAATATGGCCTGATTGACCGTGTAACAATGTTACAGATGCTGATAAATAGGGATTCTATTAGATTTAATTCATTTGGGATAAAGAACTTCGAACAATAGGAAGGAACGTAAAAATGAGCGATCACGCAGACCGGGAAGATAAGAACACAAAGGAAATACCGGTGGTTCAGGCTTCCGGGAGTATTGATCCCGAACCGATCGACGGCCTTTATAATATGGCCGAAGATCCGAGGGCATTAACGGATGACTATCAAGAGGATTCTCTGGATGAGCTTGCCGGAGCCGCAGCCGGACAGGATCAATTCGATACTTCTAATGCATCGGAATACAGCGAGTCTGATATACAGGTCCTGGAGGGCCTGGAAGCCGTCAGAAAGCGTCCGGGCATGTATATTGGTGATACGACAATAAGAGGCCTTCACCACCTCGTATATGAGATCGTAGCCAATTCTGTTGATGAGGCCTTGGCGGGACGGTGTGACACAATCGATGTATCAGTTAATAAGGATGGATCAGTAACGATCATTGATAACGGATCAGGTATTCCGGTTGGGATTCACCCCAAGATGGGTATTCCGACGGTAGAAGTCGTTCATACGATCCTGCATGCCGGCGGTAAATTCGGCGGAGGAGCATATAGCGTCTCAGGCGGTCTTCATGGAGTAGGAGCCTCTGTTGTTAACGCGCTGGCTTCCTGGATGAAGGTGGAAGTACGACGAGAGGGTAAGATATTCGCGATCGGCTTTGAGCGCGGCATAACATCGCAACCGCTAGAAGTGATAGGCACCTGTGATCCGGCAGATACCGGAACAAAGACGATTTTTATGCCGGATACTGAGATATTTCCGGATATACACTTTGATTTTGCAACGATGATCACCAGATATCGTGAGATGGCTTTCTTAAATCGAGAAGTTACGATTAATCTTGAGGATCTGCGTGAGGAAGAGCCTATTGTAAAGAATTTGCATTATGACGGAGGTATTATTTCCTTTGTTGAGTACTTGAATCGGCATCGCGAAGCTCTGCACAAGCCCCCGATTTATATTGCTGCAAAGAACGGAGATAGCTTCGTAGAGGTTGCCATCCAATATAACGACTCTTTTGCCGAGAACGTCTACTCTTATGCGAATAATATCGCCACAGTAGAAGGCGGAACGCATTTAACAGGATTCAGATCCGCTTTGACAAAGGTTGTTAATGATTATGCTCGCAAATATAAGCATCTGAAGGATTCTGACAAGAATTTGCAGGGTGAAGATACCAGAGAGGGAATTGGAGCTATTATCAGCGTAAAGCTTCCTGAACCACAATTCGAAGGGCAAACAAAGTCCAAGCTTGGAAATGCCGAGATAAGAACCATGGTCGAGCAAGTTGTAAACGATAAACTAGCTCAGTATCTTGAAGAGAACCCGGCAATTGCCAGAATCGTCATGGATAAGTGCTTATCAGCCTCCAGAGCGCGCGAAGCAGCCAGAAAAGCAAGAGATCTGACACGTAGAAAGAGCGTTTTCGAGTCCAACTCTCTCCCCGGTAAGCTAGCTGATTGTCAGGAGAAAGATGCATCATTATGTGAAATATTCATTGTTGAGGGAGACTCAGCCGGCGGCTCTGCCAAGCAAGGCAGAGAGCGTAAATATCAAGCGATTCTGCCCCTATGGGGAAAGATGTTGAATGTCGAGAAGGCTCGAATCGATAAGGTCTATGGCAATGAGAAGCTTCTTCCTGTAGTTATGGCACTTGGAGCAGGTATCGGAGAGGATTTCGATGAGACAAGACTTCGTTACCACAAGGTAATTATCATGGCCGATGCTGATGTTGACGGTTCTCATATCCGCACCCTTCTTCTTACCTTCTTCTTCAGATACTTACGTCCGCTTGTTGATAACGGGTATGTTTACATCGCATGTCCGCCTCTTTTCCGAGTATACCAGGGAAATGAAGGATATTATGCGTATGATGAAGTTGAGGTCGAGCAAATTAAACAGCAGACCGGATGGAGAGAGCCAAAGTTACAGAGATATAAAGGTCTCGGAGAAATGAGTTCAGAGCAATTATGGGAAACTACAATGAATCCTGAGACTCGTAAACTCTTGCAAGTGAAGATCGATGATGCACAAGCGGCTGATGAGGCATTTACCCTTCTCATGGGAGATAAGGTTGAGCCCCGAAGAGAATTCATTCAGCTCAACGCTAAATACGCTAAAGCAGATTATTAATTCATATATCAGTCACTTATTGAGATCCTTTCCTTTCGGAAAGGATCTTTTTTGTTTCACGTGAAACAAACACATGGAGAAAAGCATCATTATGGACGATATCCGCTAACGGAGCTGTTAGTTGTTCCACGTGAAACAATTACATGTTATCGTGGCGAAAGAAAATAGTAGAGAAAAATTCAGAAATGTTTCACGTGAAACAAGATTGTAAGACAAAAAGAGGAAAAGATACCAGTATTTCCTATGATATTTCAACAAAGTCTGATAGAATTGAGTGAGAAAACAAAAATTGTGAGGAAAACAATATGGCAAATGTACTTTCGATCGTAAATCAAAAAGGTGGAGTCGGGAAAACCACAACCTGTGTCAATTTAGCTGCGTTCGTTGCAGAATTGCACAAGAAAGTTCTTGTAATCGATCTTGATCCACAAGGAAATGCGACAAGTGCATTTGGCATCGATAAACCAGCGCTTTCGGAGTCTATATACGATGTTTTAATTAACGATGTTTCGATAGTTGACATCATTCACAAGTCAAAAACAAAGAATCTCGATATATGCCCTACAAATATTGATCTTGCTGGAGCGGAGGTCGAGCTAGTATCCGTTATGTCAAGAGAAACGATACTAAAAAGAGCAATTGACCAGATTCAGGAGAAATACGATTACATCTTAATCGACTGCCCGCCGTCTCTTGGACTATTAACGGTTAACGCATTGGCTGCTTCGAGTGGTGTTATCGTTCCAATTCAAGGCGAGTACTATGCCTTGGAGGGGTTAACCCAGTTGGTAGACACAATTAACCTCGTTAGAAAGCACTTAAACCCTCAAATTGGTATATTCGGGGTCGTTATCACGATGTTTGACGGAAGAACTCAGCTCACTAAGCAAGTCACGAGCGAGGTAAAATCGTACTTCGGGGATAAGGTGTTTCAGACCGTAATACCCAGAAACGTAAGACTGGCTGAAGCTCCGAGCTTTGGACAATCTATAGCTGAGTATGATCGAAAGTCACGGGGAGGAAAGGCATACTATGAACTAGCAAAAGAAGTAGTAGCCAGAGCAATAAAAAGCAGATAATACATAGACATACGTCTATATAAGGAGGATTTCAATGGGACCTTCATCAAAAGGATTGGGAAAAGGACTGGGTGCGCTTTTGTCAGTAGAAGGAATACCAGAAACATTAAAGGATTCCGTTGTTGAATTGAAAATTACCGATATTAATCCAAACAGCGATCAACCGAGAAAACGTTTTGACGAAGAGGGTCTTCAGGAATTGGCGGATTCCATAAAGGAGAATGGACTTATTCAGCCCATTATTGTCGTAAAGAAGGGCTCTGGATATCGAATCGTAGCCGGAGAACGTCGATGGAGGGCCAGCCGCTTAGCCGGAATGACAGTTATTCCTGCAATTATTAGAGACTTAACAGATCTTCAGACGATGGAGCAGGCGCTGATAGAAAATATTCAGAGACAAGATCTGAATCCGCTTGAAGAGGCCTATGCCATGGATAGGCTGATGAAGGAACACGGTCTTACGCAAGAGAAATTATCCAAGCAATTAGGGAAAAGTAGATCAGCAGTTGCAAACACAGTTAGATTGATAACCATCGATGAATCGATACAAGATTTTATCCGTAACGGAGATCTCTCGGCAGGACATGCACGAGCACTTCTTGCCTTGTCCAGTCCGGACGATCAGAGAAAGGCGGCAGATGTCGTACTGAATAAAGAATATAGCGTTCGAGAGACAGAAGAGTACGTTCGCAAGCTTATGGAGCCAAAGATTGTTGAAAAGCAGGATAAAGGACAGGATGACGGAAATTACACAGCCTTTACTATCAGTGCTAAGGATGTTGAGAGAAGAATCACGAAGTTTTTCGGTACTCGTTGTAAATTGAAGGTCAAGGATAAGGTAAAGGGTAAGGGAACACTCATAATTGAGTATTTCAATTATGATGATTTGGATCGTGTGCTGGAGCTTATAGAGAGGCGATGAGAGCCTCATAGCAACCGGACGGCAAGACGGAACGCGCATTTTCCTTATGAGCGCTGACCAGATCCAAGCATATGAATTTATGAAGAATTATCGAATGATGCTAGGGATCAGATTGCATATAACAATGTTACAAAACCATAAATAGCAGGCATAAATCTCAGTAGAGAAGAAAATGCCAAGAGTAGGAAAAATAGCGAAATGAGTATCTTTAATCGAAGAAATCGTGATTCTGAACCGAGAAAAGAAGCGAAGAATGAGATCTCACCTGTGGACGCAACCCCTCCAAAAATCGATGAGAGAGAGTTTGTTGAACTATACGATGCTGATGGTAAGCCGATACGAATCCTGAAGCAACAATGGTTTCAACAGGTGCTTCCCGATCAGATCAAACAAAGATGGAATGATCCGGATGCCCTGTATGGTCTTATCATACAGGCCATCAAGGATGGCTTTTCGGAGGCCGTACAGGACGCTGCTCGTCGATTAAAAGAAATCGACAAAATCGAGGAGCGAGGCAGCACTGTTCTTGCCATTGTTTACATGAAAACCAACCAGATTGATGAAGCCGAGCAAGAGCTTATGGCCTATATCGAGAAGTATGGAAGGACAGGAATCATTCTGACGAATCTGGCAAAGGTCTATTTTGAGCAGGGAAAATATGAAGAGACAGAAAAGACATTGTGGGAAGCTCTTTGCATTGATCCGAATCAAGAGAATGGATTACCATGGTGGGTCCTTCGCCAGAAAGAAAAGTTCGGTGCACAGAGGGTTCCGGAAATGCTGAAAAAAGCAAGTGAAATAGAGGGAAGCTGGTTACCACAGGTGTACCTGGCCGCATTATTTCTCGAACAAAAAAACCTTGAGACGGCAATGTCTCTTTACAATAGAATAATCCACTATGCAAAGTCCAATAATGGAGTCCTATATCGGATCAGCGGAGATCTTGGAAGATTCGGTTATCCGAAGGAGGCAATACAACTTGTCGCGCCCCTTTATCATCCTGAGAAAGATGATATTCGAACCGGACTGAATCTTGTACAGTCGTATTACAAAATGGGTATGAAAAAGGAAGGTCTGGATTTGCTTGATAAACTCAAGCAATTGCAACGGCTGGATATACAATCGTTTATTACGGATATGACGCAGAAATTAAACAATATTTGGCAAGAGCCATCAGCGGAACAGAAAAACCTGTCCAATGTAAAATTCATTCTGTCTATGTTTGATAAGCCGGTTTGGAGCTATGGACTTTGCTCTCCGGATTGGCTCTTGCCGGAGAAGAAGAATGCGAGAAAAATCGGAATCCTATCTTATTCAGACCTTTCCCCGGCAAAGGGTGAACTGGCAGAGGCGGTCAAGGAAGAGGACGCAGGACGCTTAAGCCGTAGCTTACCCTTGATGCTGCACGAGAGCACCCTGTTTTTTTCTGACTATGCCCCAACAGTGATTATTCCCGTAGCTGCCGGGATAGGTCCGGTCGTCTCGAAAACGAACACTTCCGTTGAACAGTTGAAAATACTTGCTGAGAATAATAGCTGTGAGAAAGTTCTTACCGGATCCATATATATAGATAGCAGTAAATATGAAATAGAGACACAAATCTTCGATGTTAAGAAAGATACCGTAGAGAGAATCAAATTTCAAGCAAATAAGGAAGACTTCGGTCTGCGTGTCAGAGAACATTTGATTCTTATTCACGAGAAGCTGGGAGCTCCACTCCCAGAGAATGAGAGTACCAGAGCCGGAATCTACTCTCTTCCCGGTGCAGCCATTATGAAAGACTATCTGGTCGCCTTGAGTCAGTCACTGGTTCAGACTTTAGCCTTGAATAAAATGATTGATGCGAAAACAATTTGGGGAGAACGCAATATACTGAATGGCTGTCTGAAGCTTGCGTCTGCCAATCCACAGAACCAGGTACTCGAAGCAATTTTTGTCTCCGGGCTGACAAAATCAAAGGCATATGGATCAGACATTTATAAGGAATACCAGAGATCCGTTCTTGCGTTGCTGCGAGCAGGGCAAACCGACGCAGAAAAGAGTCAACTCCTTCCTCTTATTTATTTCACGTACCTACGCTCAGATGAGTTTGAAAAGTGCAAAAAGAGGGCACAAACCAGTTCAGACAATTCCAGGTATCTTGAGTGGATTAACCGGATTGAGTCAGAATAAGAAGACGCGAACAAGAGAGCTGTAGATAATGAAGTCTAATTGACAAGCAACATGATTCCTAGTAAAATGGCTAGGCGTAACTTCTGAGGTTATTGTCTGAGGAGTACGGAGAGATGGTCGAGTTGGTTTAAGGCACCGGTCTTGAAAACCGGCGAAGGTTAATAGCCTTCCGTGGGTTCGAATCCCACTCTCTCCGCCATCTATATGATATAATACGAAGTCTACGATACGGAGAAGTACCCAAGAGGCTGAAGGGGAGGCTTTGCTAAAGCTTTAGGCGGGGTAACTCGCGCGAGGGTTCGACTCCCTCCTTCTCCGCCACAACAAGAAAGCACCCTTTATGGGTGCTTTTTTGTTGTGCAGGAGGGAGTCGAACCCTGTGAAGGCAGATGTCGAAAAGGCGAGCGTCCGGTGGACGGTCGTCCGACATCTGCGGAGGAGCGATAGCGACGACGGGAGAGCAGGCGAACGAAGAGAGCTTGCGGCGACTCCCTCCTTCTCCGCCAGAAACCTCGAAACGCGCTGATACCAGCGGTTTCGGGGTTTTTATTATTGGTGACAAAGTACTTGCGAGTGAATTAGAGGGGCATTCTAGCAGAATGGATCTTTTCTTGAGCAGAAGGTGTTCTCATATTTTGATAATCTCCATCATGCGTTAAGTACAAACTTTCGAGGGAACTTATTCAGAACATAATAGTGCCAATCGGTGCCAATCGGTGCCAATCGGTGCCATCCTAATTACTATGAGTTAATTTTTTTAAACTGTTATGTCAAAACCTCCCAGTATCCTGATTTGCTTGAGCCAATACGCCGAATTTTTTCTGATTCCCGTAATTCTTTCATTTTGCGCAAAACAGTTCTTCTGCTAATACCTACTTTATCTGCAATTTCATTTATTGTGGCTATGTTTTTCTCCCTCAAGAACAGTAAGATTGCATCATCAACGCTCAACATTTCATTTTTAGTCGTTAACGTAGCGCTTATTGATCCAATACTAACCTGGTCGTTTTCTGCCTTGTTATCAGAAAAAGCTTCAGCAAAGGGGAATGACACCTGAACATAACTTGGTGTGATAGTAAAGATCGAGCGATCATATATTTTGAGGATTCTTCCAATGCCGGAACCAAGACGTTCAACGAGGTCAAGATCTTTAAAAATACGCATTAGTTCACGATTTCTAGGCATAGACAAACCGGCGAAAAAATCTTCCTGGCTAAGGCCTTCAACGAGTCCGCCATATGATTGGATAACCAGGCGATCCGAAAAAACAAAAAAGGATGGCATTACCTCCCGCGAATAATCATTATGAACAAACGCGTTGATCACAGCCTCTCGTAGTGCGGTCGGATCGATCATGTTTCTTTCAAGGCGTACGGGGTAAGTGATTTTAGTGAAGGTGGTATTGTAGATACCCAGTTTATCCAACACGTTATACGTGGCTTTAACTAAAGAACATTCCCCGCACTCCTTCAATTCAAGTAAATTATCCTTGTCTTGGCCTGCAAATCTGGCAACTGGAACGGAATATGCGTTTTTATCTGACAGAAGCTCGGCAATAAGATTAAGTTTGCCATCCTCTGTTAAAAGTTCAAGACTTTGAGCGAAGTGGTTATTAAGTGCCAACCCTTTCTCAGAGTAATAGATTCGTAATTGTTCAAATGTCAGATTCTGATGATCAGAGACGATTCTTTTTATTGAGTTGCGGGTTCTTTTTGAAAACATTTCAGTTATCATTTCTGTTGTCATCGGATGCGAGCTGCTTCCAATACGAATGTAACAACCAGAAACTGACATCCCCCTTTTACTCAAATAATAGGGCTTCTCAGAACCGCTTGTTACTATTATATGAATCGTGGATACTTCGGAAATATGCTCAACTATCACGTCAAATAACCCTAGCGTTGTTGGAAGAATATTGCTCTTTATGCGGTCTAAGACTTGACGCTGGACCTCATCAATATTTTCAAGACCTATAGGGTTGCCATCAGAATCATATCCAAGATATACTTGGCCGCCTTCTTTTGAGTTTAGAAAAGCGACAACTTCTTTTTCTAAAGAGTCGTTCAAAATCGATTTGTATTCGATATATTGATCTTCACTAATCGGCATATTCTTCTCTCCAAGATACTGCTATTTTGTTTCCCGACTAAAGTAGTTGCTGCATATTATACAACAACTGGCTCGCTTGCTAAATCGCCTTCAGCCAAGATATTACGAATATGTCTTGGCAAGGTCAATTTTCTCTCTCGAATAATTCTGCCATCTGATCGAGCGACAAGCAAATGTATCGCTTAATGTTAATTTAGTTCTTTGTCCATCCTCTGCTTGATACAGGATTACTTCGCTATGTTTTAGGGTAATGAGCATGTAATCATTGCCCAAGCATCTTTCGTCGTATTTTTACATCTTATAGTCAACACTAACATTAATTGTAACCTCTTAAAGGGATTGCTTAATTATAAAAGTTCAAAATGGTTTTTCTGCTCGCTGATTGTCATCAAGATACTGCTTTGATGCAATCTCAGGTTCACAAGTGGTCATTTCTTCGGTATTTCATTCTTCAATTGATACGAAAAACGCGTGGTTATGTATGGCGTCGCTCCTTCTCCGCCACAACAAGAAAGCACCCTTTATGGGTGCTTTTTTGTTGTGCAGGAGGGAGTCGAACCCTGTGAAGGCAGATGTCGAAAAGGCGAGCGTCCGGTGGACGGTCGTCCGACATCTGCGGAGGAGCGATAGCGACGACGGGAGAGCAGGCGAACGAAGAGAGCTTGCGGCGACTCCCTCCTACTCCGCCAAGACAAAAAGGTCGTCCATCAACAGATGGGCGGCCTTTTCAATTGCCCAAAAAGGAATGGAGGGAGTCGAACCCGTAAGATTACAAAAAACGGAACCTACAAACGATTGGTTCCGTTTTCGTATCAAAAAATAGAAGAAAGAGAGTATTATGGTAGCTTCCCCTCGCGAAGCGCCTTGAGAGCTTCGGACCAGGCAATCAACTGATCAAATAGCGAGGTGATGTTCTGTTCATGTCTAGGATCCGGCTTGAATTCTGAGAAATTCACAAAATCGGTGATGAGAGAAAAAGAGACCTGCGCGCATACATCGGCCAGCTGAAGCTCGGCGGCAATTCCTCGAAGATGCTCGACGGCTCGTACACCCCCCATAGATCCGTAACTGACAAAACCTGCAGCCTTATTGTTCCATTCCTGATAGATGAAATCGATTGCGTTTTTTAGGGCCCCGGAGGTCGAGTGATTGTACTCGGGGGTCACGAAAACGTATCCATCATACTTGGCTACAGCTTCCGCCCACGCCTTGGAGTGGGGTTTGCTGTACTGACCAAAGGAAGCGGGTACCGCCTCGTCCAATAAGGGCAGATTAAAATCCGCGATATCCAAGATGTCGAACTTTGCATCCGTTCTCTTCTGTGATTGTTCCATGACCCATTGTGCAACGTCGGCGGCATTGCGTCCCGGACGTGTGCTTCCAACGATTATTGCTATATTTACCATATAAATCATCCCCCTTAAAAGATTAGTTAATAGAAGTATATTAACACATGATTAGGCGTTCATATGAAACTTTTATTACCATGTAATGAATATAAATCGGCACCATATCTTTTTTTCCGGTATTTCCTTGATGCCGTGTGTATATTTTCAAGAGGCCGGCATGGTAGAGAAATCAAGGAACACAAGAGAGGATACAGGAATCAGTTGTTATGAATCTGCAGCTCTTAACTACAGGTGTATAATAAGGAAGGAAACAATCGTTTGTTTTCGAGTATTCGGGGATCCCGCTATTGGGAAACCAATAACCCGAATTACTGATCCGGAACGGGTCGTGGCGAAAAGCCAGAGGAGATTTTTATGGAAGAAACAGTTTTAAAATCAGAAGCGAGGACCGGAAACGCAAAGCAGGTTAGGGACGCAGGTTCCATTCCGGGAGTACTTCATGTTCCGGGTGCGGCATCTGTTTCCGTACAGTTTGAAGCCGCTTCTATTAACAAGATACTCACCCAACACGGTTTGAACGCGAAGGTCTGGGTTATGACAGACGGGGTGAAGAAATTCGGATTTATTAAGGAAGTACAGAAGCGCCCGGTGGATTTCAAAATCATGCATGTTGTTATTCAGATGGTCGATCAGGACAAGTCCGTCATTATGGAACTTCCTGTCGTAATTCACGGAAGAGAGAAGCTTGAAGCCAGACAATTGGAAACACACGTATTGAAGACAGCAATTAAGGTCGAGTGCAAATCATCAAATCTACCGGAAGCCGCGGTTGTTGACTTATCTGCGAAGGAACTCGGCGACAGTATTATTGCCGCAGACTTCGAATTTCCGGAAGGAGTTACGGTTATAGATAGCGCTGATACCATTTATGCAATCGTAAAACATGTAAGAAAAGGCAGTGGTGAAGCAAGCACAGAAGAATAAACCTCCAAAACACATCGAGTATCCAGCTAAGAAAGGGGCTGTTGCAAAATGAACTGTAAAGTTCAGGATGCAGCAGCCTCTGTTATTT
>CAZOFY010000027.1:24604-27754 GCA_964579245.1 uncultured Mageeibacillus sp. | reverse complement strand
CCTACGGAACGCGCTATGTGATAGAGAACAATAAAGAAATCGTAAGCTCATTGATTTTTCTGCGGTTTCCTTCGGAAGGCGCTCGAAGAAGGTTCGGTATTGGCTCTTTGGTAACGCCGCAAAGACACAGGAACAAGGGCTATGCGACAGAGATGCTCAAACACTGCCTCCGACAAGTGAATCCGGAAACAGACATCGTTCTTCTATATTCTGATATTGCCCCGACTTTCTATGAGAAACTACATTTTCGGATTCTTCCCGATACTCTTCAGAAGAAAGCCGGCAGTGTTTGTATGGCACTTTGTAACGACGTATCATGGATGGAACTCATCGACGGTCCGATAACTGCCATTCCGGATTACTTCTGATGCTTTGACCCTAGTCAATCGCTAAGGTTTTTGTAGCACCAATGACCCGTTCAATGGGCTATAATCAAAGAAGGTTCGGACCGTTCTTTTCCTGATCGATTCATAAGGAAAGTGAACATTCTGTTTGCAAGGAGATTTCATATGAATTATCGTGAATTGGGTAGTACAGGGCTTCGTGTCAGCGAGATTGGCCTGGGCGGTGAATGGCTCGAGTATCACAATACGGAGGAAGTCCGGGCGATCGTCGACCGATGCGAGTCTTATGGTATCAACATCCTCGACTGTTGGATGTCAGAGCCGAATGTGCGCAGCAATATCGGGACAGCCATCAAGGGCCGCCGTGAGAATTGGATCATTCAGGGGCACATCGGTTCTACCTGGAAGAACGGACAGTATGTGCGCACACGTGAACTCTCTGCTGTTACAGAAGCTTTCAACGATTTACTATCGCGTCTGCAGACAGATTATATTGATCTCGGCATGATTCATTTTGTTGATGAGGTCGCTGAATTCGAAAGAATTATGAACGGCGAATTCATTGATTATGTCCGGGATCTGAAAAAGCGGGGAATCATCCGTCACATCGGCATGAGTACCCATAATCCTGTGGTAGGAAAACTCGCAGCCCTGAGCGGAGAGATTGAGTTGATCCTGTTCAGCCTGAATCCTGCCTTTGATATGCTCCCTGCCAGCGAGAACCTGGACGATCTCTTTGTCGAGACATATCGAGAGGACCTGCGCGGTATCGCGCCGGAACGCGAGGAACTGTATCAGATCTGCGAGCGCGACGGTGTCGGTATTACGGTTATGAAAGGCTACGCAGGCGGAAGACTCTTTAACGCAGAGCAGTCTCCGTTTGGTGTTGCCCTGAGCCCTGTACAATGTATTCACTACGCATTAACGCGTCCTGCCGTTGCTTCGGTCATGGTGGGATACCATGCTCCGGAGCACGTTGATGCCTCGGTCGCATATGAGACTGCGTCCGAAGAGCAGAAGGATTATGCCAGTATCCTGGCAACAGCGCCAAGCCACTCCTATACCGGACAGTGTACGTATTGCGGACACTGTTCTCCCTGCCCCGTACGCATCCACATCGCTACCGTTAACAAGCTTTATGATCTCGCCGTCATGCAGCCGGATGTCCCGCCGAGTGTTCGAGCCCACTATGAATCACTGGAGGCGAAAGCTTCCGATTGCATCGCTTGCGGTGCATGCGAGACAAGATGCCCCTTTGGAGTATCCATCATAGAGGGAATGGAAAAAGCCGCGAAGCTTTTCTCATAGAGAAGACCTGCGTTATTTCATCCCCCCAGCCGACGAAGACCCTAATGACAACATGAACATATAATGACATCGAGTCCGAAGTAAGTGGTGAATCCGCTGAAAGGGTTCAATTTCAACGATTTCGCACAATGAGCATATAGAAAAAGACTCACGCAACTCAAAATATACATAATTTTCTTCAAACGCAACATCAACTTTCTTTCGAGGAGCCCCCTCGCAACCGGATACTATGAGCAGAACAACGGCTCTGACAAAGTGTATCCCAGGTGGTACAATATCGAAAGGATGGCTAAAACAATGAATGAAAAATTTGCAACCAATCTCCAATTTTATCGAGGGAGAATGGGTTTGACACAGGAGCAGCTCGCCGAGCGGCTGGATGTCTCGCGTCAGTCAATCTCCAAATGGGAGGCTGGAGCGGCCTTCCCCGAAATGGACAAGCTCATGAAGATGAGTGAGATGTTCTCGTGTCCGATGGACACGCTCCTGCGCGGTGACGCGGAGGTCGAGACCGCAGACGACGAGCTCGGCTATGATCGCTATATGCGGCGCTTCTCCTGGATCATGTCCGCCGGAACCGGGCTGATGTTCTTGTCCGCTCCTGTTCTTCTTTTGCTCCTCGGCCTCGGCGTACAAGTCGCAATTGCCGTTGTTTCCATGCTGGCTTTTTTTATCGCGGGTATCATGGTCATGGTCTGCACCGGTATGGGAGACGAAGATTTTCGGAGAAAGAATCCTATGATCCAGCCTTTTTATACAACGGATCAGCTCGATGTTGCACGTCGCCGTTTTCGTGTGGGAATAACGGTCTTTGTCGGACTATTGTTCGGAAGCGCTCTCTTCATCGTCGGCAGCTACGCTTTTCCAGAGCCGCCCAATGCTTCGCGCCTAGTATACTGGGCCGTCTTTGCTCTGATTCTAACGATCGCGATTGTCGGTTTGCAGCTGACGGGCATGCTGTATGATAGATACAACATCGAACAATACAACAAGAACAATGCCGCGAAGAAAAGCTGACACGACCACATAATCAGACAGATTCCGACTAAAAAGCAATCGTATTGCGGTACAGATTGATATGCAGGATCGTTGTATTCTTCGAGTTGCCATATACTCGTTCAACTTCCGAGCAATTTCGTAACTCCTCCAACAGCAAATTAAAATCCTGCGTCATCACGCGATCACGGATATTATAAAGAAAAGAGTATATCTCCCGGGCTGTCTCCAATTTCTGTGCTTGGTTCAAAAAATCACCGATCTCTGCCTTTGTAAGTAGCTGCATCTGCTGAGATTTGGGCTGCACCACAGGGTCAGGCTTGAGCGAAGAATCGACCGAAACATCTGGTTCGGTTCTGACCGGGGCCGCCGGTACGTTAGCCGGAGCTACCGGAGCGGCTGTTCTCGCGGTTGTAACCGGGGCTTCCGGTTTGATTGCCGGGGCTGCCGGAGCGGCTGTTCTCGCGGTTGTAACCGGGGCTTCCGGTTTGATTGCCGGGGC
>CAZOFY010000027.1:19207-24504 GCA_964579245.1 uncultured Mageeibacillus sp. | reverse complement strand
CCGGAGCGGCTGTTCTCGCGGTTGTAACCGGGGCTTCCGGTTTGATTGCCGGGGCTGCCGGAGCGGCTGTTCTAAAATCCTGAACGACAGGTCCGGGATAGAACGCCTGCAAATCCATATCCGATTTTGATACACCGGCAGAACTGGATTGCATCCATACCGGCGTTGGATGATCAGCCTGCTCCTGCGAGTAACTTGCTGGTAATTTAATGAGTATCGGTGTCTCGAGATCGGGTTCAAGAGATACATCCGGCTGTACAATTGCAGGTGTCGATATCTCGGGCTCAGACACATCAATCGTGTTTCTTTGCATCCATATGGGTTTGGGCTTCCCCTGTCCCGAAGTATTCGCAGTCTTGCCATACGACCTCTTGTAAACTGTCTTGACCTTATCGAGTTCCTGAACCAGATCCGTTCGCGCATCCTTCATAGGATCCGATCCCGTGAACGCAAAGGAAGAATCCGTCTGAACCGGACCGGGCATCTGCGCTACCGGGGCGGCTCGCTTTCTTAGCTGCTCGGTTGCCGTCTCTCTCGACCGGCCGCACGCACAGGATTTAATATAAGATGCATTTTGTCTTCCACAGGGGCAGGACCAGCTGGCAAATTGGACGGTTTCTTCGGAAGGATCACTCGGCTCGTTCGAATTCCGAGTGCGAGCACGAGACGAACGTATGTACTCCTTTGAAACGGCCGGTCGGAGAAGGGCAAGGATAAATGCGATGAAGGTGAAGAAGAATCCAAGCCAGAACCAGTTCTCTTCATATCCCTTGTCAACAATGACTTTCCTCGTAGCCATCCCCCAAGCCGTGGATGAGATAACAAAGAAAACAAGAACGCCAAAACCATCCATCTGCCTACGTATCCTTTCTTTTTCAGAAAGTGAACTGAATCATGCATCTTTCAATAATCGTGAGTCATTCCTATATTTTCCTTTCTTATCATCCCTGAAAAGCAGCCGTACGGCAATAGATTCGTCGAAAATGTAAATATGTCAAGGGAGGATTTGTGACAAACACTAAGGTAGATTCTGCATATAGCTGGGATGTATGTTCTTTTTCTCGTGTTATCTCCCATACTAAATGCTGCTTCGAATTCCCTGGACTCGTTCTCACCAGACCAGCATGATTCGAAGCAGTGTTGCGGATGAATCGATCTCCAACAGCGACGTGAGAAGACTCACTATTCTTTCTTGTGTCCCTGTCGCGCAGATCGTGGTTCTGGCAATACTGATGCGTGCTAATCGCAACCATCCGCCGTCGGAACAGGCTATCGCAGAATGTCCGTGATTTGAGACTTTAGTGCCTTTTCCGACGGAAGCTTGAGTGCGAGCAGCTTGTCGTGGATCTTTCGAACGACACGTAGAAGTTCCGGATTCGCAGTTCTTTTCGAGGCATGTCTCAGAAAGAGTGTCAAAGCCTCATCTCTGTCTTCATATACGGAAATATTAGAAACAGGCCCTTCATCGAGAAGCGCCTCAACGATGTTCGTCACACTCTCGAAAAGATCCTCATCAAGACTTTCCTTGCGCAGTGTGTCAATCAATCGTCCTTTCTCCGCCACGGTAAGGGCGATGTATGCTTTCAAGACCTCAATATCAAGTCCATCCCGCAAGATCCATTCACGGATCTCGGGGGAGGCCGATTCCAGCCGCTCCACGGCGTGAATCCTGCCCCAGCCATAAGATTTTCGGGCGATCTGCCACACGAGATCATCGGTATCCGCACGATTCTGCAATGCAATCACGACGTAAAGAGTAAACTCATCGTAAGCAGCAAGTGTTAGTAAGTCATTCGTGAGTTCGTCCTCACATTCAGTATCCAGCATTCCAATAAGTGCTATCCCAAGCTTTACCAGCTCCGTATCGGTTGTTTCAAATGTAAGACGGCAGGCATAATCCGCGAAATTCGACAGGATAATCCCTTTCATATCTCGCGCAAGTTCATCGAGCAGATCGTCGATCAGTGAGAGAGCGGAATACTCGCGAAATATCTCCAGAAGACGCGGATTCGGTGAAGCGCCGGATTTCTTGCAGTCCTTTCTAATGATTCGGGCGACCTCCTTTGCCACATCGAGGACAGGGGTGACGCCGAAATGATAGATCCTGATACCGTCTTTCGCCCCGGGCGCAAAGCCTGCTCTGCGGGGCTTCTCGGCGGTGGTATCGGCGGATGAATCCTCCTGTGAAGATTCCGGAAGTTCGAAATGCAGAGGAAGGGAGCCGTCTAACTGGATCGCGTTCCGGATGATTTGGAAAATACTTTCGGACATAAATACCTCTCTTTTCCCGAGGAAGCCGGTTATCAGATTCTCTCGAAATTCACATGCTTTTCTTTCAGTTAAATATTGCCGACACGATATCCGAAATCCAATGCCTCTTTTTTCGCGTTCAGAAAAGAGTGGTCGATCGGAAAACCGAGAACCGCACAAATCTCTTCGAAGGTCATTCTGAGAGCCGGGCGGCCATCCTTCTTAAGATGTTGCCAAAGAGGTTCGTACTTGCTCATAGCTTCTCCTTGTCTTGCTCGATGATCGTAACATGCACCGTGTCGCCTGGGGCCTTCCGGATCTTCGCACGAAGGTCCTTGCGAAGACCGATGATATGACCGGGCGTCTTCATCCGGACGAGCTGACCGTCGTAGGGCTCACCGTCGAAGGTCGCATGAACGCTCACTCGTCCCTTACCGAACTCCGCACGGACGTCATATGGGAATTCGATATAGGCGCCGTCAATGCCCGGAACCGGAAGAATGAGGGCATCAAAAGTATACAATTTAGGATTCATCTTGCGATCTCCCACTACTTCCTGGATAGGGTTATTATGGCCGACCTTACGCTCTACACGAAGATCCGATCCCTTTATGATCATTTCCATATCCAAGGCTTCATTCCTGTCCTCTTTCTTAGCCACCCTAAAGATTATGAGAGGTAAACCGACATCATCTTATCTACTAGACCATCAAAAGTCAAAAAACTGGATTTTTGCGCCCGCTGAAGTCCGATTCCTCGCAGTCCAGTTTTCCGGTTTCTTCTTGAAAAGAGTCCTGAATTGGTACTTGTTCATCATGAACCCACATGGTATTCTGCAAAAAAGGAAAAATCCATTGGCGGAGGTAGTCCTATGACCCAAGAAGCTTCCTACTACGTCATCGATGCTTTTACCGATGAATTATTTTGCGGAAACCCTGCCGGCGTTTGCCTTCTGGACGAGTGGCCGTCGGACTCAGTGATGCAGCGCGTCGCGGCAGAGAACAAACTGGCGGAGACTGCTTTCCTGGTGAAGAGTAACGACGGTTACGATCTTCGCTGGTTCACCCCGAAGTCCGAGATCGATCTCTGTGGTCATGCCACATTAGCCAGCGCCTTTGTAATCACTCATTCTGTCGATGCCGCTGTCCAGTTGATCCGATTTCACACGAAAAGTGGCCTCCTCACCGTCAGTCGCGAAGGAGATGACCTCCTCGAAATGGACTTTCCTTCCCGTCCACCCGTTCCGATCCCTGTAACGAAACAGATGAGCGAGGCGATCGGCGCACCGGTCCTCGAAGCACACCTGTCACGTGATTTGATCCTACTTGTAGCAGATGAGCGGCAGGTTCGAGAAATGACTCCTGATCTGACAGCGATTGCACAACTCCCAGACGGTCTCGCCGTCGCCGTAACAGCTCCTGGCGAATCTGCCGACTTTGTCTCTCGGTTCTTTGCACCCAAGCTCGGTGTACCCGAAGATCCGGTCACCGGCTCCTCACACTCCACACTCATCCCATTCTGGAGTGAACGTCTGGGCCGCGACACGTTAGTGGCTGAACAGTTATCTTCGCGTGGCGGCACTCTCTATTGCAAACAGCAAGGTGATCGTGTGCGGATTGCAGGCAAGGCCGTTCCTTACCTGCAGGGAACGATTTATCTCAACTAGGACAAGTCATCCTGTTGATGATCTTTTGTCTTTGTTCAGAGCAGAAGCTCAGCTACTATATTTTACCCGTTCATGCCGCTGCGTTGGCGTTGACCTGCTCAATCGCCTTACGAATACCGGCCCATACCGACAAGTCCGTGAAGGGATGTTCCTTAAGGACCGAGAGATCTTTCATCAGCCCATTATGGACGATGTACTCGACGATCTGATTGAAGAAATAAATCTGCCGGAGACCGTCAATTTTATTCTTCAGTTCGCCTGTAATCCTGTCATTCCCTCTCTCTGTTCCAGGTGTATTCGGTGTATCGTCCGCCGCCGATCTTGATAATCTCGTTGTTATTCACAAGGTCATTCAGCGTCCGCTGAATGGTAACTTGACTGATGTCGGGGCATTTCTGCATAATCTCTGCCTTCGTGATCTTCCCGATTGTGCCCTTGATCGTCTCCCGGATACGATCCGGCTTGGTCAGTTCACCCGTGGTCAGGTATTGGACGCGTGTGGAGAAGTCTCGGTAGGTCGCAACGATCACGCCCAGTATGTACCTGACAAAAGGCAGATAATCATTCTTCTCTTCATGCCAGTTCTCTGAACTCTGCTGCAGAGTCTCGTAATAGGTCTCCTTGGATAATTCAATTGCTTTCTCGATACTGATATACTTCCCGACGATATAGCCGGAGCGATAGAGCAGTAACAAGGTAATAAGTCGACTCATTCGTCCGTTTCCGTCGCTGAACGGATGAATACAAAGGAAATCCAGAATAAAGATCGGGATTAGTAGTAGGGGATCATACTCGGTAAATTTGCTCATGTCGTTCAGCGCGGAACAAACGCGATCCATCGCTTCCGGTGTCTCCCATGCGGATACGGGGCGAAACCAGGCAAATTCATTGCCCTCTGCGTCGACTTCCTCGATTATGTTATCGGAACTCTTATAGCTTCCTCCGATACTTCTCCCGCTGAATTTATAGAGATCCCGATGAAGCTGGAGAAACATCGAGGGGATCGGAGGGATGAAGTCATGACTCTCATGAATGGTGGCAAGCACATCCCTGTATCCGGCAATCTCTTCTTCGTTTCTGTTTCTGGGCATCGTCTTATCCTGAACGATCTTCTTCAGTCGATCATCGGAAGTAAAGATCCCCTCGATCTTATTGGACGCTTCTGTGCTCTGGATCCTCGCGATCTCCACGAGTCGTGTCAAGGTGTCACTTCTTGATTCGATGAAGAGGGCTTGTTCCCCTTTATACTCATGAATCTGCGTTAGAAGCGCGACAATCTCAGGAGTCAGCAAGTCTTTGTATAATCTCTTATATGGGAACTCTCTCATCTTGATCATCCTTCTCATCAATTTGATCATTTATATCGAAATGATGTAATTGA
>CAZOFY010000027.1:16276-19107 GCA_964579245.1 uncultured Mageeibacillus sp. | reverse complement strand
TCGAAATGATGTAATTGATTTGCCGATTGATGCAGTTAACCGCCCATCTGACAGAGTAGAAATCCTTTTGTCCCTTTCACAGAATCCAGAATCCCCCGATGTGATAAACTGACTTCAGATGACACATCACATTTGCATGCGAGCCGGGAGGGAAATCGTGAACAATTTTTCCATCAAAGCAGATAACGATAGCATATGGAAAAGAACAAATTACCCGGAGATCTCATCGGAAACGGTTTTTGATTACGAACCGGTCGATGTGATACGACAAAGTCGCTATGTATTAGCCGAGAACCGAGTCAACGCCACCACAAACGGGGCGATTCTTCAAAATGCACACAGGGGCAAAGTCATCGCTCTGAATTTTGCCAATGCGACGGTTCCGGGAGGAGCCTATATAGCTGGTGGAAATGCACAGGAGGAATCTCTTTGTCGCAGCTCCCTTCTCTACTATAGTATTCGAACGCAGAAAGAGTTTTATCGCAGAAATCGTCTGACCTTTTCTCCCCTCTATACGGATGCCTTGATCTATACGCGGAACATTCCCATCATCCGGAACGATGACGGGAGTCTTCTTCCGGATCCAGTAATCTGTGATTTCATCACCTGTCCCGCTGTAAATCGGAGTTATGCAAAGCTCACGCACCGGGATCAAGAGATCGATGCGATCATGGAAAGAAGGATCAATAAAATTGTTAGCTTCGCCCAGACAAAGTCTCCCGATATCCTTATCCTCGGGGCTTTCGGCTGCGGTGTTTTCGGAAATAAGAGGGAAACAGTATTTAGACTCTTCGAGAATGCGATCAATCAATATGTCGATGACAGGACAGAAGTCCTGTTTGCCATACCGGAATAAAGTGAAATGAGGTGTATACCGATGAGAAAGAGAATCTTGATCTGTGGGATGGGTGTAATCGGAAGCGTTTATGCCCTGCGTTTGGCCGAATCAGGTAATGAGGTGACAGCACTTGCACGGGGCAGACGGCTGGAAGCTCTCCATGCTCATGGTCTGCGGCTTTCTCATGCGATTCTCAAGGAGGGTGAGGAGACTGCTCTCATCGATGTGATCGACCGGCTTGATCAAGGTGCTGATTACGACATTGTTCTGATTGCCGTTCGTTCCGGCCAAATCCGGGACGCCCTCCTGAACTTGCGCGAAAACATGATATCCGCACGCGCGATCGTCGTGATCGGCAACAACCTCGACGACTTGAACCAGCTGTCCGAAATCACGGGAAAAGATACGTTCGTTGCTGGTTTTGGCACCTTCGGTGGTTATGAAGAAAACGGTATCATTCATTATCTCGATGGTCGGACACCCGAGAAGAAAGAAGGGAAAAACCGCTCCAAAACGACTCTCGGTATCATTGATCCATCTGCGCGCCCAGCCCTCAAGAATCTAATGGATGTGCTGAATGAAGCAGGTCTCCCTACCGTTGAAAGTGAGGACATACACGCATGGCTTCTGTATCATGCAGCGCTTGTTCTTCCTCTCGCCGGAGCTATTTACGCAGTAGGCGGAGATCAGGAGGACTTCTGCCAGACACGTGATGCTATCGTTCTGGGAATTCGAAGCTGTCACGAATGTTTCCGTGCCTTGAAAACACTCGGATACAAAATACAACCAAAAAGCTTACAGACTATGCTACTTATCCCGGAGCGATCTCTTGCTGCCATCCTTTCGAAACGCCTGCGTCAAGAGTCAGCCAGAGTAGCGATTTTCGGTCATGCCAATTCTCCCACCGGCCGTGATGAACTCGACGGTCATGCCGTGACCCTCAACACGCTGATCCAAGGATCCGGAGCGTCCCTACCAAGCTGGAGTCGACTCTACCCATACTTTGATTCGCAAAACAAAGAGCCCGGAATCCCCGTAGGCTCTCGTGATATTCGTCTGAAATTCTGGTAGAGATAAAGTCACCGCTTCATCCTCTTGGCCGCTCGTGCGAATCGCGGCCGATTATAGCGTTGCGCCAAGATGCAGGGCACATTGGCAAAGATCGCGTAGAAGATCATGATGATGCCCACCCACGCTGGATTCCACAGGAAGAATAGAACCGCCGGCAGCATCGCCAGATAATGCGTGCATTCCGCACGTCTTGACTCCAGAACAAATTTCTCGAAGTACAGCGCGTCTGTCTCTTTTAACTGATTCTTCGCAAAACCCTGTCCTAAGATTGCCGCTCCGTCCGGAAGTTTCTCCTTCCATGATTTGACCTTGAAAATATCGTCCCAGATTTTGCCGGACTTCTCCCATTGACGCGTTCGATAGATCCAGCTGTCCTTAGCAAAGAATCGATCCGGAAGCTTCAAGGTAAAAACGGCCGCAGCGATATGAATGATAAACCATGCAATAAAATCAATGACAATCGTCAACAGGATCGGTAGTTCGATGATCTGCATGCGGTTCTCCTTCTGCTATACCTTGATTTTACGTCCCTTCCAGTTGACGGTGTGAAGTACCTTCGTCATAAAGAGTGACCAGAGAAATAAGACCGTGAAGAAAATGTGCTGAAACGGATACAGAATCAACAAGAATAGGTTGAAATTGCCTGTCCGTCTCGCTTGGAATATCAGCTGCAGCATATAAACCAGGGTCAAAAGTGCCGCAGCCACAATCCAAACAGGAGACCCGTCAACGATCGTCTTGACCAGCAGCGCTACGGTCGAGAAACCGCCGCTGATCCACGCTATAATCATTGCGAAAACAAGCGGGTGGGTCGATGAGGATGCGGTGCCAAAGCTTTTCGTCCAGCCTTCAAAAAGAGAGCGAAAACCCTCGGGATACATCCGGAAGCTGATTAGTCCGCGCCCGCTCATCCCGACGGTCT
>CAZOFY010000027.1:10121-16176 GCA_964579245.1 uncultured Mageeibacillus sp. | reverse complement strand
AATCGGCGAAGGCTATCCGGCTTTTCGAGCTTCGTATCTGCATCAAGAAACAGAAGTACGTCTCCGGATGCGGCCTGAGCGCCTGTCCAGCAAGCAAAGGACTTGCCGATCCAGCTGTCCTCGAGGCGATTTGTCATAATGACCCTCGCACCTGCGGCCCCGGCCACAGCCGCGGTTCCATCCTCAGACTGATCATCAACAATGATCAACTCATAGTCTTTCAAATCCTGCATCTTCAGCGATTCCAGAAGGGACGGCAATCGAAGTTCTTCATTGCGAGCCGGGATAATCATGCTGAGTTTTCTCGGTCGCTCAGCGTTACGGTTGTCCTTCTCTTTTCCCGCACCGGGTGCCGGAAGCTTCCAGAGCATCAGAAAACCCGAGACAATCGCAATAAGAATGACGACCAGGCTAAATATGTAAAGCACAGACACTCCCTCCTTCTTTTCCTTACGGCAGCCATTTCCGGATTCGGCGGATCCATTTTAGATGCTTGTCCTGATAGGGGGGGTATTTCAGGCGCACATCGAAATTCTGCTTTGTCTTGTATATCGTCTTCGACCAGGTGAACGCCTCAAACGTCGCTTCTCCATGATACCGGCCATAACCACTGTTTCCCACTCCGCCAAATGGCAATTCCAGGAGAGCCACATGCTCCAGGACATGATTGAGGCTGAACGCTCCACTGCGAAAATTCTTCTCGAGACTGTCGATCAGGTTCTTGTCTTTGCAGAAAGCATACATCGCCAGCGGCTCCGGCCGCACGCTCAGCTCCGCAAACAGAACCTTCTGGTCCGACCATGTCAGGACCGGCAGTAATGGTCCAAAAATCTCTTCTTGCATCAGCGTCGAACCCGCTTGAGGATCGGTCAGGATGGTAGGCTCGATATAGAGCTTCTCTTTGACACATGTCCCGCCGTGAAATACCTTGCCATCTTGTATCATCGCCTCAAGACGCGCGAACTGTTTGCTTCCGATGATGTGCCCGTAGTCCTTACTAAGAAGTGGATCTTCTCCGTACAGCGCGACGATTTGCTTCTTGAGCTCAGTCAGCAGCTTTTCCCGGGCGGACTCTTCTACCAGAACATAGTCAGGTGCCACACAGGTTTGTCCTGCATTAAAGAATTTGCCCCACACAATCCGGCGGGCGGTAATCTCGCTGACACTGGCCGCGTCGACGATACAAGGACACTTACCTCCAAGCTCCAAAACAGACGGGATTCGTAGCTTCGCAGCACGCTCCGCGACAATCGATCCGACCCTCTCACTACCGGTAAAAAACAGAAAATCCCAGTCATTTTCCAGAAGCGCGGCCGCCGTATCGCCATCCCCCTCAACAACAACAAGGACCTCCGGATTGAAATACTTCACTGCCAGCTCGGCTATCAAGCCTGACGTGGCCGGAGCAAGCTCCGAGGGCTTGAGAAAACATCCGTTCCCCGTCACAAGCGCTCCCGCAACCGGTAATAACGCGAGTTGAAAAGGATAATTCCATGGACTCATAACCAGAACAGAGCCATACGGCCGACGGCTGACCCGTACGATACTCCCCGGGCGAATAAAGATCTTTCGATCCTTTAAAAAATGACGTTGCTTGGCAAGAAGAAAATCAATTTCATTCAGTGTGACTGCGATCTCGGATGCATAAGCCTCTATCTTGGATTTTCCCAGATCCGCTTCCAAGGACGCGAAAAATCGCGCCTCATTCTCTGTGATCATTCGACGAAGAGTCACAAGGGCCATGCGTCCACGCTTCAATCGATCCTCAAAACGGGCTGCGTATGCTTTCTGCTCGTGCATCCATTTTATCCATTGATCACGACGAGAAGACAGTGTCTTCGTCACACCTTCTGTAGATACAGGAGCAACATTCGCCTCAGAAACAATTCCCGTCGGACCTGTGGTCTTTTCTCGTACGATCACGCTCACCTCCAGGCCCTACTTGCTGTCAATATCCGTCGCTTACAATAAGCTCTCCGGTCTTCTGTCCGCTTAAAGTGACCATAGGCATTCCGCCGCCCGGATTCACGGTACCGCCAACAAAATAGAGATTCTCAAAAAGCTTGCTCTTCTTAGGGTTCTTAAACCCCTTATTTTTCTTCTTGTCGGAAAGCGTTCCGTAGATCGCGCCGCGATCCGAATTGTACATTCGCTTGATGTCCGCAGGAATCCACATGTCCTCAGTGACAATATGTTTGCGCAGATCCGTGATCCCCATGTTCTCCATCTTAACGAGGACCCGCTCTCTGAGCTGCATATATTCCTCTCGTGAGAAGTCCTTGTCCTGCATATAGGGGATATGCGGCAATACCTTGATATTCTCATGTCCCGGTCTTGCTTGACCGGGGTCAGTCTTACTACTGTTGACGACGTAGAGGATCGGATCATCCGGCAGCTCGTGGCTATGGAATACCTTGTTGAAATGCCCTCTCGGATTCGATGAGAAGAAGAAATTGTGATGGGCAAGCTGCGGATACAGGCGGTCGACACCTAGGTGCAGGACCAGTCCGGAGCAGGCCGGCTCGAACTTCACCCGCTTCTTGTCCGCATAGTCCTTCTCGCCGAGAAGCTGATCATAGGCAGGAAGAACCTCCATATTAGACACGAAAACATCACCCTTGATCCGTGAACCGTCAGCAAGCTCGATCGCTTCGATTTTCCGGTTATTCCCCCGGACCATCTTCTTCACTTCTGCGTCCAAGTGGATCTCGACACCAGACTCTTCAGCCAGGCGGATTAAGCCTTCTGCCAACCCGTACATGCCGCCGGGGACATACCATACCCCCTGCTTGTGCTGCATATAAATCATCATATTCAATACGGCCGGCGCGTCATAAGGGGAAGAACCAACATACTTGATGAAATAATCGAACATGTCTATCATATTCGGATGTGTGATATATTTCGCGATTGCATCATGCATCGTCGTGAACAAGTCAAACCCCTTAAGAGAGCGCAGAAGCCCATACTTTCTTAATACCTCAGGCGTATTGTCCAGCCCCATCTCGAAATATCCCTTGTCCGTTGCATCGTATAAATTGCGCGCATAATCAAGGAAATTCCGATACTCCTCGATATGCTTCCGGTCGATATGCGGGTTCGCTTGCGCCATCCGTTCGAGATCTCCATATAGGTCGATTACCGATCCATCCGGAAAAAACGACCTCCACTCCAGATCCAGCCGCTGGATCTTAACATAATCCGCCATATCACGGCCGCCATCCTTGAACATTTTCTCGAAAACCTGCGGCATCGTCAGGATCGACGGCCCAAGATCAAACGTGAATCCATCCTTCGTAAGCCGGTTCAGCTTACCTCCAAGATGATGATTCTTCTCGAAAAGCCGGACCTTATAACCCTTCTGAGCCAAAGAAATAGCGGCGGACACCCCGCCTAGGCCTCCACCAATGACAATGATAGTTCCGTTTTGTGACATACACGATCCTTTCCGCCGGGAAGCTGAACTGGTTCACGAAATCATGCTGTCAAATAGGGAGCGATGCTGTCAGGAAGCTACCCATAATTCCCTTTATAGTAACACAGTATCGCAGTATAAAGCTCCCTGCAAAAGCCCGCTTTTTGCAAAAAACATTTGTTCTCTTTTAATTTGTGCGGTATAATTACACTGTTTCAAGTATGACTGTGTTTGGCACATTTCATCCATGCGCAAAGGAGATCGATATGGAATTTTATGATGTAATCCGTTCCAGAAGAACTATCCGCGATTTTGAAAACGTCCCCATTGCCGATGAAGTAATCGAGAGAATCATATCCGCAGCCATGCAGGCACCGACGAATGACCACATGAGGGACTGGCATTTCATCGTGATCACAGATAAGAGCATCGTCCTGAAACTGATCGACAGGATCCCGAAGGAGTTTTCCAGGGAAGAAGTAGACGCTATCATCCGGAATTGGCATCTGGACGATACCTGTCAGCAGAATACCTATAAGGATGCTATCCCGAAGCAATACCGTATGTTCGCGGATGCCTCCTGTGTTGTAATCCCGCTTTTCAAGCAGAAGACCGACCTCCTGCATCCGGATGGCCTGATGCATCTGAACGGATTTGCCTCTATATGGTGCAGCATAGAGAACCTGTTTCTGGCCGCAACGGCCGAGGGCTACGCCGCAACACTTCGTATACCGTTGGGCAACGAAGGAGATTGGTCCCGTCACGTTCTGAATTACCCAGAGGACTACCTGATGCCCTGCTTCATCGCCATCGGCAAAGCTCGCGCAGACGCACCTTGCCTCGAGCAGAAGGAACATCCTCTAGATCAGGTCATCCATAAGAATCTCTGGTGACGTCCGGAAGTAGAACAAGCGAATAAGAATGTTTTCCGTAGAACAAGAGGAGGTCCGGGGCATCTCCTTTTCTCAACCTCCTTCATCCTGTCAAAGACAAAGTAAACCTGATGAAGAATATTCCCGAAAAAACTGTTAGTCATGCAAGATATTCCCTGATGTTGCACTCGATCATTCGAGAAGTCAACGGATGAGAAGACGTCTCAAAAGACAGTATGAAATTCTCCCCAGGAAAATACCCCGCCAGCATATACTTCTCTATCTTGTTTACGGCATAATCAGAGTAATTCGAATCCGACATCATTCCGTTATGCTCCCAAATATACTCTTTGCGTTTTCGCAAATTGAGACAAGTAAAATCCGGATGAACCCTTCCAATTCCGGGGATATTTATCGGGTACTCGTATCGATAAGGAATGTTGTATCGACTTAAAGCATCTGCAATCATCACTTCCGATTTCGATCTGACTCGCTCGCCTCTTGCTGAGAAGTACTCTGGTACATGTTCTAATGAGGATGCCTTCTCATATTCAACACTCATCCAGCGTTTGATATATTCTTCATCAAGCAGTCTTGCCGGATGTATCAATCGCTTACGGTGTCCATTAAGCGATTGATAGATCTCATCGATGCGTTCCGGCCGATACTTGCAAAGAAATCTGCTCATTATCTTTATCTCAGCTTTCAATTCATTTACTATCTTGGCATCGTATGTTTTTTGCGCGAGAGCCGAGGCTAACGAGTCCTCTTTTCGCTTAAGGTAAATACTAGTTGAAACAGAAGAATTCTTCTTATAATACTGTATAATCTTACCATTCTTCAGAATACGAAGCTTCCCCTCCGGGGCAATCGTGAGAGCTTTCTCTCTCTCACTAAGCGCACGTTCCATTTCTGCCTTTTTTCTCATAAGGCTCTCAATGATCAGGTCCGGGCTAAGTTCCATTCTCTCCATTTCCTTCATAGCTTTAATTCTCTTTCCTTATTGAGTGGATGCGATACAAGTGTGATTATCGCGATGCTCTTCTATTGAGGACATTCTAGCCGATACAATTTGATTCGATTTGCATATTTTTCGACAATACTGTCGAAAAACGACAATCTGCATACCAAACCGCACATTTCTCAGATTCGGTATGCAATCTCTTCCGTTCTACCCGCCGCCATTGCCTCATTTTGCATACCAAACCGCACATTTCTCAGATTCGGTATGCAATTTCTTCCGTTCTACCCTCCGCCGGTGCCTCATTTTGCATACCAAATCACGCATTTCTCAGATTCGGTATGCAATTTCTTTCGTTCCGCCCTCCGCCGGTGCCTCATTTTGCATACCAAACCGCACATTTCTCAGATTCGGTATGCAATCTCTTCCGTTCCTCCCTCCGCCGCTGCCTCAATCTGCATACCAAACCGTACATTTCTCAGATTTGGTATGTAATCTCTTCCGTTCCTCCCGCCGCCGGCACGCGGCATAGAACGATATTCTGAACTTTTGCAATGATTGATATCTTTAGCAATTCTTTTCAAGCGCAAAAAGCTTCATTTCTCTTTCGTAACCGAATGATTTCTCGCGTCCGACAATTCGCGCACGAAACAGCTTTTCTTTCTCTTTCTCACAATACAATTGTTTGAACGGCAGTAAGGGCATATAATTGACTTATAGTGAATCTTTTCTTATTGAAGGTATTCATTCAACGGGAAACCACATCGATTTTTAAGCAAGTTTTTTCGAAGCAACGTATCGGGCTTT
>CAZOFY010000027.1:0-10021 GCA_964579245.1 uncultured Mageeibacillus sp. | reverse complement strand
CGGGCTTTGGTCGTGACGGATGCTATTGGCTTATCTGCCTTATCTCGTGTCACAAAGAGTATGAATCACCCGCGTCCTCTTACAAACCCCGTCAATGTCAAGCGGACGATAAACCCCCGTAGAGGTGAACCATGATAAAGCTAACGGATTATACCATCACAGAAGATCTCTATGCCGGACAACATTCCATTGTATACCGGGGGGTGCGATGCGCTGACGCGCAACCAGTAATTATCAAAATCCTGAACCAGGAGTACCCGTCAGATGTTCTTCTATCCTATTTCAGAAGAGAATATGAAATCACCAGGAAAGTGTCGGGAGAAGGAACTCTCCAGGTCTATGATCTTGTCAGGTATAAGAACACCCTGGCTATCGTTATGGAGGATATTAAGGGTATCTCTTTATCGCAGATCTTGCGCTCCACGTCATTGAGTCTGTCCGAGAAGCTCTCACTGGCTATTAAAATGGCTCATTCTCTTTCTTTAATTCACAGAAAACATATTTTACATAAAAATATCAACCCTGCGAATGTCATCTGGAACAGGGAGACTGACCGGCTGGAGATTATTGATTTCGGCATTGCTGCGGAGCTGAAGAGGGAAATGACCCATCAAATGCAGCATGGCTTTATGGAAGGAACTCTGGACTATGTCTCACCCGAACAGACCGGAAGAATCAACCGGCCCGTTGACAGTCGCTCCGATCTTTATTCTCTCGGCGTAACCCTTTATGAGATCTTCACCGGCCGGTTGCCTTTTGCCGGAAAAGATGAGAGCGAGATTATATATAGTCATATCGCCAGAAAACCGGAACCTCCCCATCGGGTAAACAAAAACATTCCGATGATGGTTTCAGACATTATCCTTAAGCTACTGGCTAAGGACGCGGAAGACAGATATCAGATGGCGACGGGACTTGAAAGAGATCTGGTTCTTTGCAAGGACAATCTCCTATTCAACAGCGATGTCACTCCTTTTGATATCGGAAATTTTGATATGTCCGATCAATTAACGATTTCCAACAAGCTTTACGGTCGGCAGGATGAATTGGATAAGCTTACTGTATTATTCAATGATGTGGCACAAGGAAGTTCTTCCCTCGTCATGATTGAAGGGTATCCGGGAATCGGTAAGACGAGTCTGGTTCAGGAGTTCAGCAAATATGTCTCTCTGAACAAGGGAATCTTTATTTCCGGTAAATATGACCTGCAAGAACAGAATCATCCTCTCTATGGGCTCTTATTGGCGTTACACGGTCTTATTCACTGGTTGTTATCTATGCCGGAGAATAAATTGCAGCAGTGGAGGCAACGGATTCTGGATACGGCATCACAGAATGCGGGCATCCTTACAGGGATGCTGCCTGAACTCGAGAAAGTTATTGGCGTACAGCCTCCGGTCATTGAATTGAACCCTATAGAAGCGCAGAATCGCTTTCTTATCGTCTTCAGTGACTTCATTTACCTCTTTGCATCTGCCGATTCTCCGCTGGTCGTTTTTCTGGATGACCTGCAATGGTGTGATAACACCAGTCTGGCCTTGCTGAAACACATGGCGGGAAGCAGAAGATCTTCATACGTTCTGTTAATCGGGGCTTGCAGCCATCATGATCTAAATCCCGGGCATCCTTTATTCCGAACGCTGGAAGAGGTATATGAGAAGATCCCTACGGTGCAATCCTTCACTTTACACGCCCTTGATATTCACGAAATAAATCAAATGCTGGCGGATACTTTTCATCGGTCTCCCGATAAGGATACTCTGTCTTTGGCTAATCTGGTATATCAGAAAACAGGCGGGACTCCGTTCTTCATCCACCAATTACTGGAGTCCCTCTTTGAGCTGGGCTTCTTTGAGTTGTCACCTGACCAGGGAAAATGGAATTGGGATATAAATCGGATCAGCAAAGTGGATATAAGTGATAATGTGATCGATCTGCTGAGCCGAAGAATCGAGGATCTATCCCCTTCTGCTCTCGATTTGCTGAAGATTGCTTCCTGTATCGGTAATCAATTTGATCTCGAGCAACTATCTATGATCGGCGATCGTCCGGCAATGGAAATCGGAAGAAATCTCTGGCCGGCAATCGAGAAGGAAATCCTTTCTCCGTTGGATCAGGACTATAAGTTACTGCGTCCGGGTGAGAACGATTCTTCTCTTTCTAAGGTACAGGTCCGATTTGCTTTTCAGCATAATCGGATTCAGCAACTGATCTATTCCCGAATTCCCGAACAAGAGCGACAGTCGATTCACCTGAGAGTTGGATGGGAGTATGCCTTGCATGTGGACAGCCTCGAAGAATCTGATTACCTGTTCGATATGGTGAATCATACGAACAAGGGCAGAGATCTGATTGAGGACCTCGCTGAGAGAACTGTTCTGCGCGATCTGAATATACAGGTGGGATCCCGAGCGATGAAGTCAGCCGCCTTTTCCATGGCCGCTGAGTATTTCCAGGTCGCCGAGTCTTTGTTGACCCGTGAGGAATGGCAGGGAGACTCTAATGCCTGGTTTTTATCTTTATTCAATCTGGGGGAAGCGCTTTTTCTCTCCGGCGAACTCGATCGTGCGGAGGAAATCTGTGAAAGGATAAGCGCTCTGGCCAATGATGCATCACATCAGGCAAAGGTCTATAACCTAAAAGCTCGAATTCTCGAGTTTCAAGGACGGATTCCCGAGACACTCGAGGAAATCAGAAGAGGGCTTCAAGTCTTGGGCATTCGTCTGCCACAAGAGGACCAGGATATCGGGCGTAAAATCGGCGAAGGTGTTATGCGGCTTCTGCAAGTCCTTGCATCCGGGCCGATTGAGAACCTGTCTGACTTACCTCTCATGGAAGATGCGAACAAAATTCAAGCGATGGAGTTGCTGTTTAACATGATTCCTCCGGCGCTTCAGCTTCGTCCTTCCCTGTACGTACTCTCTGCCCTGATGATGTTTGATCTGACTCTTGATTACGGAGTTACCTCTTTCTCCTGTAAGAGCTTTGTTGACGTCGGCATTACCCAGAGTCCGTCACTGAAGGATTTCTCCATTGGCTATCGTTTGGGAAAAACCGCTTTTCGTTTGCTTGAGAGACTTGGCGCCGAGACAATGAGGCCGGCGGTATACTTCGGTTTTACGTTTGCGTCATATCGAAATGCACATTTTCAAGAAGCGATTCAATATTTTGATCTTGCTTACACCACCGGAATGCGGACCGGGGATATTCAGCATGCTGCCTATGCCCGATCTCATAAGATTCACTTGTATATGCAGGCAGGAATCAACCTGGCAGAATGTGATAGGGAAACGGAAGATACCATACATTTTCTGAACGAAGTGAGGGCCGGCATGCCTTTGCTCTTGGCCACGATCATTCAGTATATTGTGAAGAAATACCGATCTGAGCAGGAAATCGATGAAGATAACACAATTTTCTCAACCATTGAGAAGGCAAGAAATGTTGCCTTCCTCTGGCGGTTCTGTCAATACAACACTGTTTTTTACTACATGATGAACCAATGGAAACAAGCTGAGAAATGGTGTCATCTCTCTGATCAGTTCTCATTTGCCTCTCAAACCGACTTCCCTGTGCCTGAATCTCTCTTGTTTAAGGCATTGATACTTATGAAATTTTGGGACAACTTTACCGAAGAAGAGAAACAGGAGAATATGGTCATCATCACCGATATCCTAGAAACGTTGAGAGAAGCCGCCTTGTTATGTCCTGCCAATTTCTCCCATAAGTTTCATTTCCTCTCGGCTGAAGCAGCGATCCTAAGAAAGGCTCCCCAGGAAGAAATTATGGATCAATACAACAAGGCTCTCACATCGCTGACAGAAGATGACTTCATTCATATGAAAGCCCTGATCTATGAATCTATGGCCTCATATTGGGAGAATCAAAAGAACGAAATCATATCCAGAGCATATACTTCAGAAGCTTTTTTCTTCTATAAGAAATGGGGGGCTCTCCGAAAAGTCCGCTTAATGGAAGAGAAATTCCTTTTCCTGAGAAATCTATCATCTGGATCCAGAGCTTTATCCCCAAAAAGCCAAGGATTAACAAGCGACTCCATCGATATGACCTCCATGATAAAAGCCATGCAGGTTATTTCTGGTGAGATACGGATCGAGAAACTACTGCGCTCACTGATGTCACTGATTCTGGAAAATGCCGGTGCCCGGCAAGGCGCTCTACTGCTGGTTAACAGAGACGACAAAGAGCTGTATATCGAAGCGCAAAAAAAGACCTTTGACGATGAAATAGAGATCATGCAATCCATTCCTTATCGGAAAAGTTCATTACTGTGTCCGGAGATAGTACAGTTCGTCGCCCGGTCTCACGAGAATGTGGTATTGGGAAATGCCTGTGAGGAAGGAGAATTCACGAACAGCCCCCACATACAGAGAGGTCTGATTAAATCTGTTCTATCAGTGCCCGTCCTCTACCAGAACCGACTGATGGGCGTTATTTATCTGGAACACGATCTGGCTGAAGATGTTTTTACAGAAGAACAAATTCAGACCCTTAAAGTTCTCTCTTCTCAGGCGTCCATTTCCATAGAGAATGCCCTGTTATATGAGAACCTGGAAAAAAAGGTTGAAGAAAGAACCTCCCTCCTGAATCAAGCGAACGAGAAGTTACGCCAGCTGTCCTTGCAGGATCCGTTGACCGCACTTCATAATCGTCGATATATCTCCGATTTCGTATCCGAACTATCCATGAATGTCCTCCTCAGAAAGGCTCAGCTACTGGAGGAAGCTCAAGAATGCAAGGCTTCGATCAACCGGAAGATAATGGGTGTGTTTATGATTGACCTGGATCATTTCAAGGCAGTCAACGATACCTACGGGCACAATGCCGGGGATACGGTTCTTATCAGCATTGCCAAAGTACTGACAAAGCAGATCCGTGCGGATGATTTCATCGTTCGATGGGGAGGAGAGGAATTTCTTATAATTCTGAATAGTACCGACCCCGAATACCTCGATGTCTTTGCGCGCAAGGTTCTCAAGGCCGTTGGTGAAACCCCTATCCAGATAAATGATGAGACTGCGATATACAAAACTTGTTCAATCGGCTATTGCTCGCTGCCCTTTCATCCGGGCGTTCCGGATCTTCTGGACCTGGAGCAGACGATCAATATCAGCGACTTTGCCATGTATCTGGCCAAAGAAAAAGGCAGAAACCGCGCCGCTCGCATCAGCCTGCCTCCACAGTATATCCCCAGCCTCGAGGGCAAAGAGTATTTGCAAAAACTGAGCAAAAATGATTCCATAAGAGAAGATTTCATTGAGGTATCTTACATTGAGAGCCCGAAGAAAAAACACTAGATCGGTTAATCATATGAGTCCCAAGGCTCGCGCAAGGAACAATGTGATTTCTTGTGCCGGCTTCCGGTAATGATTGCTGATTGCCTGTAAATCCGGATTCAAGAAGAAAACGAAGTAAGAAGAAATGAGTAAAATTTTTACAGCAGATGGCTTGAAGTACATTTCCGCCGCAGAGGAGAGTTTCTCGTCACCAATACATAAGACGGATGCAATAAATAAGAAATTGAAATAAACAAAATCAGAGAACCATCTTGCTTGGTCTGACTGAATCAACACTAGCGGAAGGATGAATAGCTGGCATGAGAGGCAAGTAACAAGTAAGATCTTCTTCTTTTTATCCGTGTTGTTCTTCAATACTATCTTCCAGAATCTGACCAGGATGATGATAACCGGCAGGCAGACGATTATATTCAGCAATACACATATCATTCTCGCAGTGAATTCAAGCGTCGGTTTTCCCTCCGCCCACATCGCATTTTGCGGAAGATCAGTTCCCGCATAAATGTATTTCAAATTCTCGATCTGCAATGGCACTCTCAATATCTGTTCGGCATTCCTGAGAATCTCGTCAATATGATCTCTGGATACCCGTACGGAGAAAAAATAGAAATAGATAAAAAGGCCAAACGCTGTCAGTCCGGTTATCAATAAGCATATCCAATATTTCTTCTTACCTTCCGGGCTCGATCCAAAAGCGATTCTATACAGCAATAACGCAACAACAAGACCAAAAAACATCAGGACGTACCCTTCGTGTATCATGATGCAAATAGCTACCAGAAATGGCACCAACCATAAGAATTTATCTGTAATAATGAGTAGACAGATAACCAGCGTAAGGGAGATCAAATAAATATCCGATTCGCCCCAGTCACTGAAATATAAAGATGCTCCTCCCATTACCACAAAAAGAAATGCCATCATGCTAGCAAAATAACCATCGATCCGATTCACGAAGTAAAACAGAAAGGAAAGCAGGAGGGCAACATAAACGATGGTTCCCAGTATCTGTACCCAGTAAATGATTGTTCGAGTATCTGTCTGAAATGCCTGAGAAAAGAGCGAAACCAGCGTACCCATGAAGCCTCTTCGAATGAACCCATAGGAATAATTCGTCGTTAACTGGTGTGATGGCCAGCCCAGCTGAACATCAAGCGGCGAACCACCTAATAACAGGTATTGCATCAGTATAATCCATACCAGAAAGATATCTGTTGCTATCTTACTCTTGAGAAGTGTTCTCATGACATTATCCCACAGAAAAAAAGGAGTCTACCAGATCCATGGCTCGCTGTACAACAACATCAGAATTATAATGCTGATGTTCCCCCCATCTTCCTACGCCATGTACCTTATGTGTCTGAGAATAATCAAGAATATATCGGGCAGCTTCCTGTTTCTTAATCGTATTGATCGGGTATGCATACTCGTTCGTATAAGAGAACTCCGGTTCCGCGGTAAATAACCGCGTACGTTCTTTTCTCGTCTCTGTCCAATATCCTCTGCTTCCTTCACAGAAGTTACTTCTTACCAAAATTCTATGGTACGGCAAAGCGTCGTCGGGATAATAAATCCATTGTGCCCTCGTATCCAGAGTCTCAGAAAAATACCGAACTTCAATGGCGCTACTCTTCAGCTCAGACAAGCTGTTCAAAAACATCTCATCCGCATTGGTAATCCTCTCAAACGAATTCCAGGGAATTGTTGAAATGATTTGCTCCGCGTACACTGATCCATGATTATACTGAACCATTCTGTTCTTCAAATCAATACTCTTGATTTCTGTATTTGTACACAGATTGTTAGCTACAGCCCGCCCCATTCTAAGCCAAAGCTCCCCATAGCCATATTTCTTGGGGTAGTAAAAGCGGGCATGTCCGGGTTGCTGGCCATAGCTTTTTTTATTGATACAGCTTAATAGTGTATCCTCGAAGGATACGTCCGGTAACTTATCAAGCCAATACGTACCCAACTCATCAAGATTATCAGCGAATAATTTTCGGTTATATGGAATCATGTAATCGGATGCTATTCTATCGCCAAGCTTCCAGCTGATCCAGTCCGTAAATTTCTCCGGCTTTTCCTTACCGATATTACAGCCGGCTACCGCGATAGATTTTAAGTATTCGACCTGCTTCTCTATTGGCATCTGCCAAATATTCGCCTCGAACGGATGCTCAATCTCAATCCCGGCAAAAGAAATCCGGCTGTCCCGTTCGTAGAAATTCCACTCCTCAAGAGGCATAAATTCAAAGAGGAATTCATTCACACGGGGACGCCTGACGTCGAGAAAATGTCCTCCTCCAATATCCAACGGCTTAGAATCAACGATTGCGGATCTGCATAAGCCCCCAACCTCATTCTCTTTCTCAAGCAACAAAAAAGACGTCTCTCCCAGCTGTTTCAGTCTGTTCGCTACCGTTAATCCACAGGGACCGGCTCCTAGAATTAAATACTTGACCCTATCCACGGCCCAAAACCTCCTTTTCGTGTTTTTTTAATCGAAAAAGGATGCTTAGCGCTTCTTTGACTGCCTTAAATTTAAGGCTTGAAGAAGAGCCGATATAGTTAATCGGCACCTCGATCGTCCGGAAATTTCTGCAGTAGTATCTCATTTCCGTCTGATACATATGACCGGTCGACAGAAATTTTCTTAGGTTCAGACTTTCCAACACAGAACGTTGAAACCCCTCGAACCCGCTGGTCATATCTTTGTATCGTGTCCCTAAAACCAGATTTGACAAGAATGTACCGCCGCCGCTTAAAATTCTTCTGTACAATGGCTGGCTGCTAATACTTCCGCCTTCAATAAACCTTGATCCCCAGACACAATCATATCCTTCATTCAGTTTTTCAATAAATTGCGGGATCTCAGAGGTCTGGTGGCTTCCTCCACCATCCATCTCAATGATTTGCTCCGCACCATCCTGAAGAGCGATTCGGAAGCCTTCCAGATAACAGCTGATTACACCTTTGGATTCCTTATAAAAGATACACTTGACCCTATCCGTTTTCTTTTCATACTCCCTCAGGATCTGTTCCGTATTGTCCTTCGAATAGCTATCGATAACAGCATAGAGATAAAGATTCTCGTAGCCTAAGGATAATATGGAATCAACGACGGATTCCATCGTGCTACCTTCGTTAGCAACCGGCATAACGATGACTGTTTTCTTCATTTTTCCCCTCCGAATGATTTATCAGGCCCCACTTCCCACAAGTATAAAACATTTCGAACAAAAGGGAATCAAGAATCCTCTGACTCTTCCAAGAAAACAGTTGGAACCCCCTGTTAAACGGAACGCCCCTTCGTTACTTTATCGCTGCCAATTATATGTATCGCGCTCTGAGAATTCGACTATCAAGATTATCTCTCGACTCTGATCGGATTCTGAACAAAGTCCTCATATGAGAGACGAATGCCTTTCTTCAGCTCCGTCTTATACGTCCAACCGAGACTCTTCGCCTTAGAAACATCCAGAAGTTTGCGCGGCGTCCCATTTGGTTTCGACGTATCCCACAGGATCCTTCCCTCATATCCGATGACATCCGCCACCATTTCAGTGAGTTCCTTAATAGAGATCTCCCGCCCGGTTCCGGCATTCACCGTCTGCTCTCCGGTGTAGTTTATCATAAGAAAAACACAGAGATTTGCGAGGTCATCCACATACAGAAACTCTCGAAGCGGCGATCCGTCGCCCCAACACGCCACCTCCGTCAGTCCCGCCTCCTTCGCTTCGTGAAAACGCCGGATCAATGCGGGCAGGACATGAGAATGGGTCGGATGGTAATTGTCATTCGGTCCGTACAGATTGGTAGGCATTACAGAAATGAAATCCGCTCCATACTGTCTGCATAGGTACGAACAGTATCGAAGTCCGGAAATCTTGGCCAGAGCATACCCCTCGTTCGTCTGCTCCAAGGTGCCGGTCAGCAGATACTCTTCCTTCATCGGTTGAGGTGCCATACGAGGATAAATACAAGAACTTCCCAAGAATAGAAGCTTCTTGCAGCTGTTCTTGAAGGCGCTGTGGATGACATTCATCTCCATCATCATGTTCTCGTAAAGAAAGTCAGCCGGAGCTTCATCATTTGCGATGATTCCACCTACCTTTCCCGCAGGCATAAACACATAGTCCGGTCTCTCCTGAGAAAAGAATGACTCTACATCACTCTGACGGCAAAGATCCAACTCACTATGAGTTCTTAAAACAATATTGCTGTAGCCCTGTCTTTCAAGCTCCCGAACAATGGAAGACCCCACCATTCCCGTATGACCGGCTACATAGATCTTAGCTTCGTGTTCCATTCTTATCATTCCTCTTCAACGGATATACTTTTCTCAGTTTACTAAGTTACTAAATTAATAGTCAAGTATATCTGTGAAATATCTTTGATAGAGTCTTTGAATTGACGTTCTTCTTTCTCAGAAGTATGACGCGGATTGGTATTTTTACACCATTTGATAATGAATCGAAAAAACTGGACAGAATCATTCTGCACTCCCCCGTACTGAACTCATGCTTTACGAAAGAATACAGATAAGAAATTTCCGAGAGTTGCTCGCTGAGTAGATTCCGCGGCAGGGCGAAGCCCCTCAAATAGAAATCATTCTCGCTCGAATAGTTCCGCAGACGTGCCTACAGTCTTCAAAAGTCTCCACATATCATCAGGAAGAAGACTCTCGTATTGAAAGGAATCCT
>CAZOFY010000026.1:20826-30093 GCA_964579245.1 uncultured Mageeibacillus sp. | reverse complement strand
TAAATGCGCACTTTTTGATCGAAAAATACGGTTGACATTTAATAGCTGGTCTAGATCCGGGTTTCGACCGTTCTAGGCCGTAAATTCTCGTTTCTCAAGGAGTATAGGACGTCAGGCTGCATTTTTTGTCAGCCGGCAGATAAAGGCACGGATGACGCGGGCGACCCCGTCTCGATCGTTTGATTCCGTGATGTAATCGGCGACGGCTTTTACCTGAGGCTGTGCGTTATGCATTGCGACGCCTAATCCGGCAAAGCGGATCATGGAAATGTCGTTGTATCCATCGCCACAGCACACCAACGCTTCGCGAGGGATGCCTGTTTTTTCCAGAAGGACAGACAGAGAGTTGGCCTTATCGATGCCTGCAGGCATGATCTCGAGAAAGAATGGCTCCGAGCGATATACACTCGCTTCGTGTCCGAATCTTTCCGCCAATATTTTCTCGTGAAAAGCAAGGACCTCGGGTTCTCCGGTTAAGAGGCACTTGTTGACACAAGGAGGGACCTGCGAAAGAAAATCCGCATGTTTTTGGATTGGCATATTGTTGATTCGTGCTTCCAGTTGCATGAAGCGGTCAATCTCGGTTCCCGTCAGGATGTCTCTGCCCTTGTATGTCATCATACCCAGATCGAATTTTAGCGCGTAAGCGTACAGTTGCGGCACGAGGTCTCTGGCCAGGGTCTGCTGAAAGACAATTTCATTTGTCCGGCAATCGGTTATATTTGCCCCGTTGAAGGAGAGAAGATAGCCTCCTTCCGTGTCAAGTCGTAGTTCTTTAACCAGGGCTTCGCAGCCCGGAGTCGGTCTTCCTGAGGCTAGAACGATTGTCGTCCCGTGTTCCTGTGCTTCGAAAATAGCCGATTTCGTTGACTCTGTTATTCTTTTCTGTGAATTCGTGAGTGTCCCGTCGATGTCGAGCGCCAGCATATCATATTTCAATGTTAGATCCGCCTTTCCGTATCAAAGAGCATGTAGCGTGTCTATTATATCGGAGTAAGGGCATGTGAAAAAAGAGACTCGCGTATGGGATAATGCCTGAAAAATAAGCTTTTCGAGGTGTTCTTTCAGTCATTTCGCGAAAGCGACAGGTACTATGCCGGAGTCGCAATGGGGAAGTCAGAGACCTTATTTTGTGATATCCTAACGGTAGATTGTTCTTTATAAGGAGAAAATGATGAGTAGGATTCTTGTTACCGGCGGTGCCGGATTTATCGGCAGTCATACCTGTGTTGAATTACTCGAGAATGGATATGAAACCTTTATTCTGGATGATTTTCGTAATTCCGAGCGTTCTGTGATTGACCGGGTTCAGGAGATCACCGGCAAAAAGCTTACGCTTTTCGAAGCGGACATGACCGACAATGAAGCGGTCATGCGTGTTTTCGAGAAGGAAAAATTTGACGCCGTGATTCATTTTGCCGGGCTAAAGGCAGTTGGTGAATCCATCGAGAAACCGCTGGAATATTATGAGAATAATATAACCGGGGCCCTCGTGATCCTACGGGCTATGCAGATGTCGGGCGTGAAGCGGATTGTATTCTCTTCCTCTGCGACTGTCTACGGTCTCGGGAATGCCGTTCCTTACAAAGAGGGTATGCCAACCTCTGCGACGAATCCTTACGGCTGGACGAAGGTGATGATCGAGCGGATCTTGATTGATCTTTGCAAGGCGGATCCATCGATGAGCGCCGTCCTCCTGCGGTATTTCAACCCGATCGGGGCCCATGCGAGTGGTCTGATCGGAGAGAATCCTTCCGGAATCCCTAATAATCTGGTGCCGTATATCTCTCGCGTTGCCTGTGGGAGACTTCCGGAGGTTTCCATATATGGGGACGATTATGAGACACCTGACGGAACCGGTGTTCGAGATTACATTCACGTCGTAGATCTTGCAAAAGCACATATCTCTGCTTTGCAGTACTCGAAAACGCATACCGGAGCCGAAGAGATTAATGTAGGCACAGGAAAAGGGACAAGTGTACTTGAGGTTCTGCATGCCTATGAGGCAGCCTGCGGAAGGAGTCTGCCTTATATCATTTCGGAACGCCGTGCGGGAGATATTGCCGAATGCTACGCAGATACGACAAAAGCTGAACAGCTGCTTGGATGGCACGCTGAGAAAACAATTGAAGAAATGTGTAAGGATAGTTGGCATTTCACAGCTTGTTTGCTTCAGAAGGACTCGGAATCACGTGATAACTGATGGATAGGAAGGAGTTGCTTGTTATGAAAAAAGGGATACTGCTGTTTCTGTTTCTTGTCATATCGATATCGGCCGCATGTGCTCCGGCGAATCAGCAACCGTCTGCCGCAACTGACGCCATTCCGGGGGTGTCCACAGCGGCCCAGGCAGAATATAAGAAAATTACCGCGGAGGAAGCGAAGCAACGGATTGATGCCGGAGGAGCCGTTATCCTGGATGTACGAACACAGGAAGAGTATGACGCGGGACACATTGATGGTTCTTTGCGTCTGGAATACAACGATTTTGACGAGAAGCTTGAGGAGGTTCTGCCGGACAAGAATATGCAGATTCTGATTTACTGCAGGAGTGGGAATCGAAGCAGAATAGCGACGGAGTATCTTGTTTCTAAGGGTTATACGGATGTGTATGATTTTGGGGGAATAAATGACTGGCCGTATGAGACGGTGGTTCCCTGACACATATGTCTCCGTGATTTTAAGAGCTGAGAGGAAATCATGAGTATTACGGACGTAGCTGCCGCATTAATCTGGAATAAGCAGAAGGTGCTTATCGCCAGACGCGCTCCGGGGCAGAAACATGCCGGCTGGTGGGAGTTTCCCGGCGGGAAAATCGAGATTGGAGAGACCGGTGAATCCGCGCTTTCCCGAGAGCTCAAGGAGGAGCTTTGCATTGATGCGAGCATCGGCGCACGCGTTGCCGTGAGCGAATTCGAATATGATACCGGCACCGTCCTGCTGACGGCTTACCACGTTCAGACCTTTTCCGGGAAAATTCAGATGACAGTTCACGACAGTATTGTTTTCTCCGCACCCGGGGAACTTATGCAATATCGTCTTCTTCCCGCTGACCGTCCGATCGCAGAATTACTCATAAGAGACTATGCTGACCCCCGAAGCCCTGACCGAAAGTTCCCGGACACAGAGGTAAATTATCGAACGAACGAACAAATGTTTTAAAATATTCCTAAAAGTACTAGAAATTGGACATCAAATCATTTATACTCCAAGACAGAACAAACGTTCTTCTTCTTGGAGGGTATTTATATGACGGTGCTGACAATTGTTTTAGGTCTTGGAATCGGAGTATTTCTGCTGTGGTTTGGAGAATCACTGGTACGTGATTCTCTGGAACAGGAGGATGTGATCATCTATGTTAGGAAGAACCCGAAGACCGGCAGGAGAAATTCGGATCTTCGACAGCTGCGGCAGCCTGGTCATGACGACGCAGTCCTGCCCGAATCCGTTCGTCCGCGAAGGGCTGCGTGACGGGAGCACTTATATCTGTGCATGTTTCGGAATGATTTTCCGTCATTAACGTATCGAAATACCCGCACTGCTTGCCGGGAGAACCGCATGGATGGTTCCTGGCAGGCAGTGTGTTATTATGGCAGATGTATATCGTATCCGCTATATGCCGCATACTTACAGAGGACCGTGAGTTTTTAAGGCAGATGTATATCCTTGCCAAATAACATAATTAAATCACAATCGTCTTTGCGCATCGCTAAACGATTCGTTTTTGTGATTTTTTTCGGAAAGCAAATGGTTATGCCTGCGAGTGCTGAAAAATATACGTGATTTTCTCTTGATTTTGTAAAAAAAGCAAAATACTAACAAAAATCAGGAAATACCGCATAGTTTTATGGCTCGGTATGATGTAGAATATAGATGCAACATTAATTCACAATTATGCCACAATTAGATTGCGGATGTGAATTGTTTTCAAGAGATGGGGTGATTCAATATGATCAGACAGTATTTGGTTACAGATGGAATTGGACAACTGGGATATGCTATCGTAAAAAAACTCGTTGAGCAAGGCCGGTGGGTTCGAGTTCTTGTTGATCCAGATGCTGATGCAGAACCCCTTCGAGGATTGAAAATCGAGGTTTCCTATGGGTCTTTTTTGAAGAAGGACTCTATGAAAGACTTCTTTAACGTAGTAGATCCGAGAGAGACCGTTGTTATTCATACCGCGGAAATGGTGAATATCAGTGACCTTCGAAATCCGACCATCCACCGCGTAAACGTTCAGGGGACTGTTGATGTAACTGACATGTGTGTTCGATACCGCATCGGAAAGCTTGTCTATGTCAGCTCGGCTCATGCGATTCCGCAGAAGCAGGGTGCAGAATACATAGAGGAAGTTGATCAATTCAATCGTCATCTGGTAGAGGGTGAGTACGCCAAATCAAAGGCAGAGGCTACGCAATATATTCTAGACAAGGTAAAGACCAATAAACTGAATGCGGTCATCGTGAATCCGTCCGGGATCATTGGACCTTACGACTATTCCAATTCAGAGATTACCCAGCTGATCAGTGACTATCTGGCGGGAAATCTGACGAAGGTCATAACAGGTGGTTATGATTTTGCTGATGTCCGGGATGTTGCTGACGGTGTGCTCTCGGCTGTTGATCGCGGGAACATGGGAACCTGTTATATTCTGTCTAATGAATATGTCAGTGCGAAGGAATTTGTCCATCGACTGCATGAGATATCCGGGAAGAAGCCGGTCAAGATGTTTTTGCCGATTTGGATGGCAAAGCGGATCGCGCCGATTGCGAACATCTACTATAAGGTTCGCAGGGTACCGTCTCCGTACACAAAGTATTCGCTTTTTTCAGTCTATCCGAAGACGCGTTACAATCACAGCAGGGCGGATAACGAGCTTGAATACAAGCCGCGTGAGCTGACGGATTCTTTAGCTGACACCGTCTCCTGGATTGAAGAACGTGAACGTTTAAGTTTGCAGAACGCCGAATAGGCTTTTCTGTGGGAGGGCTATCGAGGGGGCAGGAAGCGCCTTGTTACTGAAAGATCATTCAGTAACGAAGCGCTTTCTTCTTTTTACGGAATTAAGTAGCGTCCTTTTCTTTGAAAAAGAGGGGGGCGTTGTTTTTTTGTACCAAGAATCAGCAAAAGGCTGCAAATTTGTTATGCGAGTAATGTCTTCACAGGGTATAATTGATATGTTACAGCGATGTTGGTTGGTTAAGGTGGAGCATGAGTGTATTATGCTTCAACATTTCGGTCAAGGACACCGGATGGAACGGAAAATGGAGGGTAAGTATGAAGGAAGATCAGAACAAGGCTCCGGTCCCGATGAGAATTGTGATAGCTTTCTTATATGCGCTGATGTTGGCCGTGAACACGATGGCACAGTTTGGATTTATCAACAAAGTGACCACCGCGGCATTGTCGGACAGCTACCCGAATTTGTTTGTACCGATCGGTTTCACCTTTTCCGTGTGGGGTGTAATCTATCTCTCCCTGCTGGGATATGTCTTGTATCAATTGGGGTTGTTTCGTAAGACAGAGAGCCTGGCTGATGCGAGGCTGATACAGCGGACGCAGTTCGTCTTTATTGTCTCATCGGTCGCGAATATTGTGTGGATCTTTGCTTGGCATTTCAGGCAGACGCTTGTTTCTGTTGTTGTTATGTTGATCCTGCTTGTGAGCCTTTGCTATATGAATTCGATCCTGAATGTGGCTGCCCGCAAGGAGCTTCTTACCTTCCGGGAGAAGATTTTTCTGCGACTTCCCTTCAGCTTATATCTCGGGTGGATCACAGTAGCAACGATTGCGAATGTTTCCGCATTTCTGGTATCCATCCAATGGAATCGCTTCGGTTTGTCCGAGGTTCTTTGGATGGTCATGATCCTTGGCATCGGCACAATCATTGCGATGTCGGTCATCATTCTGGGAAGAGATCCGGCCTACGGACTTGTTGTTCTTTGGGCCTATGCCGGAATATTGATCAAACACGTTATGACGACCGGATTTAACCTTAAGTATCCGGAGGTCGTTACCACGACGATCATCTGTATGGCTTTGCTGATCATCGCCGAGCTTTATATTCTTGTTTTCAAAAAGCGGGAAGACAAGAAAAGCAAGGGAATAAAAGACGCTGCCTGATCCACTGTAACAGGATCCGGAGGGTATACGTATGCAGCTGGATGTGAACGCGGTCATCTATTGTGTTTGCCTTGTCAGCGTTCTTCTGGCAGGTTATTTTCTCGTGCAGATTCTTTTCAACAAGAGATTTGGCGGCGATCTGTTTTTCATGTGTAGTCATGTATCGGTCGGTTGCGGTCTTTTCCTTTACTCCTTACAACGCATGGGCCCCCCGGTTTTTATATCGGTTATTCTTGCGAACGTACTGATGGTACTTAGCGGAGTATTCCTCTATTTTGGTGTACGGCGATTTTTACAGGTTCCAGATAAAGTATGGATTCCGATCCTAATCTTGACAACCGATTCAATCTGCTTTGTTTTCTTCACTTACATGATTGACAGTGTGCGAATTCGGTCTATTATCGTAGACGTTACAGTCGGCATACTGGTTGCGCTGGCCGGCATCTCTCTATATACAAAGGCGTCCCGTTCAATCCGGGGAGTCGCACGTTTTGTCAGCGTGGCGCTGTTTGTTTTCTCCGCTGTGCAAATCATGAATGTTATCACCACGATCCTGCAGATCAAGGTCCCCGAATTCTCGTCGCCGGCCTCTTATCATGCGTTAGCATTCATGGCGCTTCTGGTATTCCTTCTGGTCTGGACATACGGTATTATTCTGATGAATCATCAGAAACTTATCGCAGAGCGAAGCGAGGCTGAGGAACACTTTCGGCAGGTCTTTGAGCTGGGTCCGGATATTTCTGTTCTGAGCAATCTGAAAGATGCCAAGATCGTGAACGTGAATAATAATTTTCTCGATCAGACGGGTTATAAACGGGAAGACTTGATTGGCATGAGTACGATTGACATCCATTTCTGGTCTGATACATCAGATCGCAGTGAAGTCATTGAAACGATCATGGAGACAGGTTCATGTGAGAAATATCAGGCGACGTTCTTAAGAAAAGACGGAACACCCTTTACCGCGATCTATTCCGGAAGGTTGGTCCGACTGAACGGGATCCCCCATCTTGTCAGTCTTATACACGACATCAGCTCTCGGATTCAGTTGGAGCAGGAAGTATTTAATGAAAAGGAACTACTTCAGACAACATTGCTGTCGATTGGGGATGGAGTTATCTCGACGGATATTGACGGGCGAATCGTATTAATGAATCCGGTGGCTGAGAGATTGACGGGCTGGAGTTTCGGAGTTGCCCGGGGAAAACCGGTCAAAGACGTATTCTGTCTGGTAAATGACATAACCAGAGAGGTCTGTGAAAGCCCGATACAGAAGGCTTTGAGTGAAGAGACATCTACCGGGATCAAGGAGGAAGCTATTCTAATCTCCAGAGAAGGTGTGGAAAGAGCTGTGCTGGACAGCACTGCTCCAATCCGTGATAAATCCGGTACCGTGATCGGGGTGGTCATTGTATTCCGTGATTTTACGGAGGAGAAGAAGAGGATCGAGAATATTGCTTACTTAAGTTATCACGACCAGCTGACAGGGCTGTATAATCGACGGTTTTTCCAAGAAGAGCTCAGCCGTTTGGATACAGATCGCAGTCTGCCACTGACTCTGGTCATGGCAGATATCAACGGATTGAAAATGGCCAACGACGCATTTGGCCACCGCCTGGGTGACGACATCATCCGGACGACTGCGGAAGTCCTGAGAAAGGAGTTCCGTCAGAGTGATATCATCTCCCGCATCGGAGGAGACGAATTCGTTGCGATTCTGCCGAATACGGACGCAAGAACTGCCGAGAAGATTGTTGAACGCATCTACCATGAAATGGCAGGACGTATGGTCGAGTCTGTCGTACTTTCCGTTTCCTTTGGCTGGAAGACGAAGACAAGCCCGGAAGAGTCGCTGACGGATATTTTCAAGAGTGCGGAAGATCGTATGTATAGAAAGAAGCTCTCCGAAAGCCGAAGTACGCGCAATCGAACACTGAATGTTATCCTTCAGACGCTGTATGAGAAGAATGAGTATGAGAAAAAGCATGCCGAGCGTGTATCCGGAATGTGTGCAAGGATTGGAGAGGCAATCGGTCTGAGTGTTGAGAGTATAAACGAACTCAAGACAATCGGATTACTTCACGACATAGGAAAGATCGCGGTCGATGATACCCTGTTAAATTCCACTAAGAGGCTAGTCGGTAAAGATCGTACAGAACTTGAGCGTCATCCGGAGGCAGGATACCGTATTCTGAACTCAATCGAGGAACTGTCGCAGCTCGCGCTTTCCGTTATGTCCCATCATGAAAATTGGGATGGCTCCGGTTACCCGAAAGGACTAAAGGGGGAGGATATCCCATTATACGCAAGAATCGTATCCATCACGGAGAGCTACGACGAAATTACGCATGACCGTCCGTATCAAAAAGCGATGGACAAGGAAAAGGCACTGTATGAGATTACAAGAAAAGCCGGGACACGTTTTGATAAGCACCTGGTTGAGATCTTTGTAGATTGCTGTTCACAAGGAGGTATTTAGTTTGCGAGTAGCGATTCTGTATTACTCAGCCTCAGGCACGACAAAGCTGGTCTGCGAAGCCTTACGGGAGAGACTATCGGATATTTGTATTGAGCTGTTCGACATAAAGCGGGAACAACCTGCAAACATTGCGGAATATGACGTCTTGGGCTTCGCATTTTTTGCCGATTTGATGCGCCCGTCTGCCTTTTTTACTGATTTTGTTTCAAGATTGGAGGGGCTGGAAGAGAAACCCGCATTTGTCCTTAATACGTTTGGCTCGACAGGCGGCATCGCACCTGTCATTGCTTATCGCTTGCTTCAGGAAAAGGGGCTGGTCGTATTCGCCTCCCATTCCCTGCACACACCGGAGAGTTTTCCGCCGATGATCAAGGCCGGCTTCGGATTCGCGAATCATCCGACACCGCCAGAAATGCGACGGTTTGAAGCCTTTGTAATACATATTGGTGAGTGTATTCGTCACATAGAGGCGGGGGGATTCCTGCCGTCGTGCCCGCCGAAGCTTGATCTGATTGCCCGGCTTGCCCCAAGAGATCTGGCCGGGCTGCTGCCGCGACAATTCGGACCGAAAAAATTCGAAATAGCGGATGAAGAGTGTGTCCGATGCGGCAGGTGTGTCAAGCAATGTCCCGGGAAAGCGATTTCGTTAGGAGATCGTCCCGGGA
>CAZOFY010000026.1:3265-20726 GCA_964579245.1 uncultured Mageeibacillus sp. | reverse complement strand
GTCCCGGGAAAGCGATTTCGTTAGGAGATCGTCCCGGGATTGATCTCACATTATGTCAGCAATGCTGGTCTTGCTACAATGCATGCCACCAGAAAGCAATCCGCGTCGGGAAGTTGCGGGGAGAAGCTCAATATGGCGGACCCTCTGCGTCCCTCCGAACCAAGCTTCTGAACCGGAGCTAGAGTAGCATCAGTATTCCAGATGAAGCCGCATGTACCGATCGTTCTTGATGAAGCCCATCTTCTCATAAAGAGGTCTGCCCTTATCCGTCGCGATAAGGTCCATAGAGACAACCTTACGTTCCGCGGCTTTGCTTCTAGCCGCTTCCAGCAGGCGTGTTGCCAATCCCAGGCCACGGTATGCCGGATTGGTGTACACATTTGATATATATCCGCTCATTCCGTTGGGCATAATCGGGTTGGGCGGACGTTTTGTCAGGACAAGAAAGACCGAGGATACGATGATCCCTGTGTCAAAGGCACAAAAAGCGAAGAGTTCATTTCCAAGGCTGGCAGGATAATATTCGCTGAGATGCTGCATGAGAGACAGCTCCTCATCTCCCGTCATGACAAAATCAACGCGCAAAAAATCCATTCTTATACGGATCAGATCGTCAATGTCGGCTGTGCCTGCCTCGCGCAGTGTGAGCGCTGAAAGACGCGGGTCCTCGGGCTTGTATGAAGTCATATGATTTCCCCCACACACTTATTTGTGATACGATCACAAATAAGTATATTTCCTTGGTGACAATAACAGTTAAGGAGTTACTATGCGTCAGCTAATCATACCAAAAAAACTGCAAAGAGGCGATAGAATTGCTACCGTCAGCCTGTCGTGGGGCGGTGCCGGAGATGAAGGCCTCAGGTGGAGATATAATCATGGAGTAAATAGACTCCGCGAGGAATTTGGCCTGACAGTCGTCGAAATGGAAGCAACGCTAAGAGGGAGTGAATATGTATATTGTAATCCACAAAGGCGGGCAGAGGATTTCATGAATGCTTTTCGCGACCCCGATATCCGGGGAATTTTTTCCGTTATCGGCGGAGAAGACAGTATTCGCATGCTTCCATACATCGATTTTAACGTAATACGGAACAATCCGAAGGTCTTTCTGGGATACAGTGATACGACGGTCGGTCATTTCATGTGCTTGCACGCCGGTTTGCGGAGCTATTACGGGCCGTCTGTACTGGCAGAATTTGCCGAGAATGTAGAGATTTTCCCCTATACGAAGCAAGCGGTGGAGAAGGCACTCTTCACCGGGGAGGTCATGGGAAGAATCGAGATTCCGGAGAAATGGACGAGCGAGATGATCCCGTGGACGCTCGAGAACAGTTCGATTCGAAAGAAAATGAATCTTTACGCGCCTGTGAGATGTATTCGTGGAACAGGGGAGGCGGAAGGTCATTTGATCGGCGGCTGCCTTGAGGTGATCGATATGATTAAGGGGACCTCGATCTGGGATCCGGATGAATTCTCCGGCGCGATCCTTTTCCTGGAGACCTCAGAGGTGATGCCAAGCCCCGAGTATGTGCGATTCAGTTTGCGCAACCTTGGAGCACAGAACATCCTGGCCTCTATTTCCGGCCTGGTGTTCGGCACGCCTTATAACGATCATTATACAGAGGAGTATATCGTCGAGATTGAGAAGATTCTTGACGAATTCGGACGAACAGATTTGCCGGTACTGTTTGGACTGCCCTTCGGACACACAGAGCCGATGACCGTTCTGCCTTACGGAGCGAAGGCAAGAGTATCCTGCCGGGAAGCCTCACTTACAATTCTTGAACCCGGCGTATCCTGATTCTATACTTGTCCTGCCACTCTCTTTTTTCGATAACCCATTCCGCTGAAGCGAGCGATCCTTTCGCCGTTCTCATCAAAGATATCGACATCATAGCCGCATATCTTATTCTGTGTCGACACCTCTCTGGCTTCGGCAGTCAGGACACTTCCGGTAGCAGCCTGAAAGAAGGAGATTGTGGTATTGATTCCGAGCGTCTTAATGCATTCCGTGTTCGCGGCGGCCGCAAAGGTGTAATCGGCAAGCGTATAGATCGCTCCGCCCTGTACTCTTCCGACACCATTTAAATGGAACGGCATGATCTTCATGACTGCACGAGCGTAACCCGGCTTCACGACCTCAAGGACGATGCCGACATGCTCGGCAAACTGATCCTTGCCTATATGCTTTGTTAGATCCTTGTCTGGCATGGAACCCCTCTTTTCTATTCAATCGCTATCCGCAGCCTCGTGCAGAACATACGCATATTAGAATACTCCGAATCCTGATTCAGAAAAACACCAATGTGAAACGATTCGTATCAAAAAGACTCCTGGGCGAAACGTTTTGTCACATGTGCACAAAATATACGGAAAATTTAATATAATTATGTGCAAAAACACTTGACAGTATGGAGCGAGGTGCTATAATTAAGACAAGCTCCAGGGAATACAAGAAATCCCTACCAAGCAAGAAGAGCCGCCGTAAATAATTTACGGAGAGCGAACAGCAACTGACGGACCACTGGGATGGAGACAAGTTGCAATCAGTGTGAATGAGTTCATTAGTAGGAACTACGATAGGGTTGAGAAATCTAGATCGGAAGTAACCGAAGAGGACACAGGAGCAAGATAAAAGGTTTCGCGGTAAAGGGTGTCTGCAAAGTAGTAAGATGAAATGGTTCGCTGGAGCTCCTTTATGCTCATCGTGCCGGTGCAGGCTTTATGCATCGGCTTATTTCTTTCCTCATTTCTCGTCGTCGACAAAAAATCCGGCTTAGGATAAAATCGTAAGCCGGATGATTTTACTATGTACGAAGGATGTCAGCGGATGTCTTCCCTGGTAAAGTGATCGAAAGCAATATAGATCATACAAAAAGCAACAACTGCGAGGTATATAAGAGAGAAAGAAATGGATGGAGGTACAATACTACTACTCATCATTGCGGACATCATATCAAGCATTCCCATCCGCATACCGGTCATCAGGTCACCAAACGGTAATACCCGATCTGCAAAATCTAAGTGCAAGTAAGGGATAAATCGTATGATTTCAAGATTGGGTAAAACAGAGATAATCTGCTTGACGATATTTCCAATGAACATAAATCCGAGTGGAAGAGCGACAGAGACGGCAGTATTTCTGGTAATGGTGGATAACATGAATGCCATAATGAGGTAAATGGTTACTTGGGGAAATGAGCAGAAAAGATACTGGAACATATAGATGGGGAAAGGAACGGTTATGCATTCTCCGTTCGAAACATATACATACGGTAGATTGCCGGAAAAACCGTTGAATATTCCTTGCGAGAGGATGCCGCAAACATAGAGGATTAACATAGCTACGATAGTAAGGCTTAGTAGCGATAAAATCTTTGCCGCAAAGATCTTCCATCGACGTACCGGCGCAATAATTAATGATTTTATGGATCCGGTTGCAATTTCCTGAGAGATCGAACTGCCGGCAAGGATCATCATTAATAGTGTTATCAGGAACATTCCTACTGAGAATACCGACTTGATGTCATTTACTCTAGTTTCGTACGAGGTGTTGATTGGGAAGATGTCATTCGCAAGACGATAGTCGAGAATCATTTCGCGTTCTATCATTTCTGCTTTCTTCGTTGGATTCATCGGCGCGGGTTGTGTCCATGATGTAGTGTAATCAAGACCGCTTGCAGCAGACCTTTTTATGTTTGCGATATTATTCAGGAGTTCTTGTTTATACATGCTTTCTTCGTTTTGTTCAAGGTCACCTTCGGGTTGAAGCTTCATTCGGATCTCGAGTATCTCCTTCATAGCCTGCTTGTCATCCGAACTCATATATGGGTTGAGTTCAATTTTCTCGGTCTCCAAGGCGACATAGGTTGGAAAAGCAGGGTTTTCGAGCAATTTCTGATATTTATCCACCAGCACACGCGCTATCTCGATGCCATTTTTGATCTCTTCATTCGGATTCTCAATCAAATAAGCTTCGCCTGAACGGATTGTGCTTTTCAATTCAAGGATCGAGGCAACAGATTCCGTTAGATAATTGAATTGAAATAGTGGATATATACCCTTATCTATGGCTAGGGAGTAGATTTCGAGCGTATCCTGGTTTTGAGCCTTTTGCTCTTCTTGGTCGGCAAGGAGCATCTTTTTGGTTTCTTCCGGATAATCTTTGGAAAGTTGTATTCTTTCCATCTCGTTATCTGCTTCCTTGATCAAGGCTTCGTAATTCAGCAGGTCGTTTCTGGACTCCTCTTCCATCCATTTCTTCTCATCTTCGCGATAGGTGTTCATCGAAATCGATGTCATTTGATTCACCATCCCGATGGCTTTAGAAATACCGGGTATGGCAAAGGCAGAAATGACAATCAAAGAGGACAGAACGATGACACTGACCTTTCTAGTCATTTTTATCCATTCATTTGTATATAGAGCCATCAACTTACGCAATGTTCATCCCTCCCCCTGTAATACGTAAAAATGCATCTTCGAGTGATGTATTTACACGTTGTAATCCAAGAATCGTAATTTCTCCTGCCACAAGTTGCACAAGAATTTTCTGCAATTCCTTATCACTCGTATCTACTTCGAATCCGTTCGCATCTTGTTTTTGAATGGATATACCAGAAGCGGTTAAGAGGGCGACAGCCTTTTCTACATCCGGTGTTGTGACGATAAAGGATGAAGCCTCAGGATTCACAGCATTTACTTCATTCATGCTTCGGACATCAATAATCGATCCGTTATCAATAATTACAACCCTGTCGCACATCATCTGCATTTCGGAGAGCAGATGGCTTGAAACCATTACGGCCACATTTTCCTCGTGAGCCAATTTTTTGACAATATCACGGAGCTCGTGAATCCCGGCCGGATCCAGTCCGTTTGTCGGTTCGTCCAGTATGAGAATCTTAGGACGATGAAGAAGTGCCTGGGCCAGACCGACTCTTTGCTTCATTCCCAGCGAGTACTTCTTCACTTTATCGTTGATGCGATCTTGCATGCCAACCAGCTTGACCACTTCATTGATGCGCTCCTGCGTTACTCCGTCATGAAGTCTTGCATACATCTTGAGATTCGTCATACCGGAGAGATCCAGATACATCTCGGGATTTTCGACGATACCGCCTAGACTTGCCATTGCTTTCTCATAATTCTTCTTGTGGTCAAAGCCGTTTATTTCTATACTTCCCTCATCAGAAGCAAGAAACCCCATAATCATCTTGATTGTCGTTGTTTTGCCTGCCCCATTCGGTCCTAAAAACCCTAAAACTTCCCCGGATAACAAATCAAAAGAGATACGATTGATGATCTTCTTTCTTCCGATAGACTTACTGACATTCTTAATCTTCATGATTGTTTGCATATCTCACCTCAGTAAACCGAATAATTTAGAATAGAATAGACTATCTTCCATTCGTCGCCAACCTTCTCAAGAACAATCGTATCTCTACCGGGTGTCGTGGAATCCGAAGGAGAAGCATCCCCGAACCTCATACTCGAAATCGTGGTCACCGTTGATAAGGTGACGGTGACTTCGTTATCGTGAAAGGAGAACTCCGGGTTCCCGGTGATTTTCTTGCTGGAATCTAAAATAGAAACGCCCAATTCGCGTTGAAAATCGAAATTAGTCTTCAATGTCTCGAGTTCATATTGGAGATTATTGTTGGAAGGAGACAAATAAGGTTCGATTGAATCTCTCAGTTTAGATAAGTGTGCGCCTAAATTCACGCCGGGTGTATTCATCCGGTACTTCTCAGGCAGAACGACCAAACTGTCGTATTCCTGGATATACTCTTCGCATGCTTCGAGTATGGCTGGTCTTTGGGCTTTACGGGACGACTCAACAGAAATGATGTAGCCGGTTAGGATGATAAGAATGACAATCGTTAAGCACAACCCGCGATTCGCTTTCTTGATAAATGAAACCATATGCTCCTCCCAACGTAGTATAAATTATTTCGAATCATATCATATATAAATAAGCTTGTGTAATTTGTGACGAAAGAGTCACACTGAGAGTAAGGTAATCATAGGAGATGTGAGGTTCTTGCTCGTGTGGGTTGTTTTCGTTAAGCGATATAGTCAAAATTCACATAATTTTTACGTGTATAAATGACTTGCCGCAGGATTAAGCTTATACTAATGAAGAAGATTTAAATTTCCGGGGAGGAAGCATGGCGGATTCAGGGCATCAACATTTTTTTGAGAAAGCTGCGACGGCCTTTTCGTCTCAGAAAGCGGTGCGAGAGGACGGGGGGCGGATTGCGACTCTGACTTTTACAGCTGTGAACCGCTCGTTTGAAAAGCTGATCGGTCTGCATGGTCCGGATGTAATCGGGAAGAGCTTTTCTGAGGTTTTTTCGAAGCAAAACGGATTTGCAATGACCTCGTTGTCGGATTATACGGACATCCTGCTCTATCGATGTTTGCAAATTTCAGATAAGAAGAGTCGGGAACAGTGGATTCGAGTTCGCTCATTCGAGCTGGACGGCGATCTTCTCGGGGCGTCGTATACGGATGTGACGCATGAGCAACAATACAATCGCAGACTGGCAGGACTTTTGAATGTATCGACGGATATTTTCGTCGTTTTTAGCGAGGACTTTCATATTCTTGAAATAACTGACTCTTTCACCCGGGCATTCGGATATGAGAAAGAGGATGTCGAGAATGTAAGCTTTTTAACGATGATGAATATTGACGATGTTCCCGAGGCAATGAAGATCGCAAAATCGATTGCAGAAAAACGCTTGGTTTTCGGCTACCGATGCCTGATTCATTGCAAATCGGGTGTTTTTCGCAGCACGGAATGGCGCTTCAGCTACAACGATTCGAAGATCTATGCCTCCTGCCGCGAGGTTGCGGACGGGGAAGAGAACGTACTGGTCGGACATGAGGACAAGAATGCGACATCAAGAGTCGACGATCGAACGGGTCTATACAATCGTGATTTTTTCTTTCTTTCTGCCGCAACGGAAATGGATCGTGCCGCACTCTATAAGGAGAAGATATCGCTTCTGATCATCGAGTTCGAACACCTGAAGACGGTCAGCGATTCATGGGGACACCCGGTTTCTGACGACATCATGAAGCAGGCGGCTCTAATCATCAGCCATACACTTCGGAAGGCGGATGTCGCGGTGCACTTTGGAGGGGATGAGATCGTTATCCTTCTTCCTCAGACATCGTCCGTAGGAGCAACAGCAGCTGCCGATAAGCTAAGAAGGATCCTCGCGGAGAATATCCGGTCGAGGACCGGCAAAGTATCCGCTTCCTACGGGATCGCCGAGCGCTTCACCGATGAGCCTTTGCTCGTCTGGTATAAGCGGGCAGACGCAGCGTTGCACGCAGCAAGACAGCGCGGACATAACTGCATTTCCACGGCTGATGAGAACGCACTTGTTGTGCCGGCCGAAGCTCGATATTCATGGAAGGAAGTACATCAGAGTGGAGATCCTGAATTGGATGCGCAGCATCGGGAGCTCATGTATACCGGACGTGAATTGATTGATATGGCCCAGGCCAACATCGGCTACAACGAAATGATTAAGATCGTTGACCGACTCATTGAGCAGGTAACAAGGCATTTTTTCTACGAAGAGCAGGTATTGGCCAAGATAAAATATCCGCAGAACAAGCAGCATGCCAAGATCCATCAGAAACTGTTGGGGAAGATGACGTTTTTGCGCGAATCCTTCAGAAAGCAACAGCTGAAATCCCCTGCTTTCTTTGTTTTCATGACAAAGGAGCTCGTTTTGTCTCATCTCGAAGAAGAGGACGCAAAGTTTTTCGAGCAGCTTAGACTGGCGAGAAGCACGAGTCAGGTCTGACATGATACGTATAGGCAAGCTCTTTGTTCCCTTGGATTATGACAACATTATCCTTCGTGACATCGCCGCAACGCGTCTTGGTGCGTCACCGGACACACTGGAGACGGTCGTGATCCGTTCGCGTGAGCCGGACACGAGCTTACCGGATCGCATCGGCTTCCGGATGACTCTCGATGTCGCGCTGACCGGCCGTGAAGAGGACTTTGTCTGGGGCAGGCGCGACCGGGACCTGACACTTGTAAGCTATGATGAACCCTATTGTGTCCCGACAGTCCCAGCAGGCGAACCTCGCCCGATCGTGGCCGGATCCGGTCCCGCAGGACTCTTCGCTGCTTTGCTGCTGGCGCGTTCCGGAGAAAGACCGATCGTCCTTGAACGCGGTAAGGACGTAGATGCCAGGGATGAAGATATACAACAATTTCTTAAGTCCGGAAAGCTCGATCCGGAGAGTAATATTGCCTTCGGTGCCGGAGGTGCCGGTACATATTCGGACGGAAAACTCAAGACCGGAAAGCTCGATCCGGAGAAGAAATATATACTTGACTCCTTCGTTGAGGCCGGAGCGCCGGAAGATATCAGATACGACAGGTTGCCCCATATCGGAACGGACATTCTGCGAGAGGTCGTAAAGACACTTCTGGCCGAAATCAAGCTTCTTGGCGGCACTGTGTTATTTCAGACCAGACTTACTGGTATCTGCCGCTCGGGTGATCACATCTCGGGAATCCTGTATGCTGATGCGACGGGCGAACATACAATCTCAGCCCGTCATGTCGTTCTTGCAATCGGTCACAGTGCCCGGGACACGGTCGAATCGCTTTTTCATGACGGAATTCCAATGGAACAGAAGCTTTTTGGTGTGGGTGTCCGCATCGAGCACCCCCAATCGCTGATTGATAAGATTCGCTACGGAAGCTCAGCAGTAGATCCTCGACTTGGGGCGGCTTCCTATCGTATGGTCGTGAAGCGTCCGGATGGCCGCGGTGTCTACACCTTCTGCATGTGTCCGGGCGGATTCGTTGTCCCGGCAACCTCGGAAGACGGATGCGTTGTGACGAATGGAATGAGTCTTCGTGCACGCTCCGGCTCAAACGCAAATGCCGCTCTCCTGGTCACGGTTCTGCCGCAGGACATGAGCAGTTCTCACCCACTTGCCGGCATCGCGTATCAAAGATCCATTGAAAGAGCTGCCTTTGCATCCGGCGGCGGCGGGTTTTCCGCGCCCGCTCAACGCCTGGAGGACTTTCTTCTGGATAGGGAAACAACCGACTTCGGCGAGGTCATACCGACCTATCGCCCCGGGGTTCGCCCGGCCGGGTTAAAGGATTATCTGCCTGCACCGATCGTCGAATCGCTCCGGGCCGCTCTGGTCGAAATGGGAGAATGGATGCCGGGCTATCTGTACCCCGACGCTGTTCTGACAGGCGCGGAGACCAGGACGACCTCTCCGGTGCGCATTTTGCGTGACGAGACGATGCAGGCGAACGGTGTTCGCGGTCTGTACCCATGCGGGGAAGGAGCCGGATACACCGGTGGGATTATCTCCGCCGCCGTTGACGGACTGCGTGCGGGCCGAAGGATCCTCGAAGAATTACTTATTACGTGATGAGAACATTCGCACGTCCGCCGCAGCCCATTCAATCGTGTGGTTTTCTCCGAATCTGATTCTTCTGCGGACGCAGTGTGATCTCCTGTATGTTAAGAGCTGCGGATGCTTTTACTATATATTCCAGAGCATCCCCGATCTCCTCCGGCTGTATCACCAGATCTCTATGGTCTACATACGTAAAATCCTGGTTGTCATAGAAAGCACTTGCTGTTATGTCGGGCTGAAGGACGGTGACCTTTACGCCTGCTTTACGCACTTCCTCGAAAAGGCTTTCCGAGAAGTGCGAGAGACCGGCTTTTGTCGCAGCGTAAGCGCAGCCGTGTGTGCTAACTTTTCTGGCCGTGACCGAGGAAATATTGATGATATGTCCCTTTGACTGTTTGAGCTCGCGCAAAAACAATCGACAGAGAAGGATGGGAATCTCGAGATTCAGACGGATCATCCGCTGCAATGTATCAACGGGGATCTCCTCGTGCGGGCCGAAGGCTCCGATACCGGCGTTGTTGACGAGAAGGTCAAGAGACGACGCATCGGACCGGATCCGATCGGCTGTCTGTATCAGCTGTACCGAGTCGAGAAGATCGCAATTCATCTGACGGAAGTTCTCCCGCGATACAAGCGGCGACGCAGTGCGGGATATTCCATAAACAAAGTAACCATTTTTCAGGAGGCGCTCGGCGATCGCAAGACCGATTCCGCGGGAAGATCCGGTAACAACAGCTGTTTTCATAATAGGAAGATCCTCTCTTTCGATATATACTCGGCAAGGATGCAGTGGTGACGGTTGCGAATCTGCTGCTGCGCGGTCTCCTCATAGGTCACGACTTCTTGTTGGATCGGATATTCATTCTGGAAAAGATCGACGTCCGGCCGATCATGCCGGATCCGTCTGAAAAACGTCCGGCTCATACGAAAGAATCCGTGACTGATGTCCAGGATCCTTTCCGCCGGAATTTTCGAGAAAATATACCGGAAAAAGGGCTCGTACTCGTCATCAAATCGCGGGTCGATGAGGACCGGATCCAGACAGAGCCGGACTGGAAATCCTGCGTCGAGAGTTCGCAAGACCGCCTCTATGCGCTTATCCAGTGAAGGAGTCTTCCTTTCATAGGTCCGGATTACGGCTTCCGGCGCCAGGGAGAAGGCGGCCACAAAGGGCCCGGGATCTCCGGAATGCCGTTCGAAGAACCGAGTGTCGGCGCTCTTGGTACGCACCTCAAACAGAAGGTCCGACTGCTCCTTCAGGAACGGATACAGGAGATCAAGGTAGGGGAAGACCGCATCAAATGCGAGCAAATCAGTGTCATAGGAGGCTGCTATCAGGGTCGAAGAACCTCGGTTGGCATCTAAATGCCGGGCGATTTCCTGCTTGTAATCCTCGATATTTACAAAGGCCGTGAGATGCGCCGACGGGTACATGCCTTGCAGGTAACAATAATCACATGCAAAGGGGCAGTTCATCAGGAACGGTGTATATACAAAGCTGTCGGCGCCAAAGCTCTGACAGACATCCGGTCCCGGATACAGAAAAGGCGGCTCTTTGACTGCCAGAATCAAGGCCTGATTCTTCTTCTGCCAGGAGAACTCCTGCTTCGGACGCGCGAAAACATCCCGGTATCTTCGCACCGAGATTACCGGTACAGACGGATACCGCTCCAGAAGCCGGGCTGTCATCTCGTATGGACGAGCCGCGTCTTCGACATAGATGGCAGAAAAAGGACTATTCATGTAAGCGCTCCCGCAAAGCCGCCAATACAGCTCTGGCTTCGTTCTTGCTCATTACCTTTGTTTGCGCTACTTTCTCTAGAATTTCCACCGGATCCTTGCCCCGCGCGCGATACGCGAGCACATCTTTTCTCAGGATGTGCGACATCGAGACAGTGAAGCCCAGCTGTTCACATACAGCCGCAAGCAGTGATTCGTCCTGCCGGAGGGCTTCCTTGGGACCTCCTTCGCAGGAAGCCGCCCGGATAGAAAGCAGCTGTTCTATGTCCGGAATATTCTGCTCCAAATAAGACGAAAGCATCGTACGATCGAGCGCATCCGGCCTCAGCATATCGGAAACGATTTTCAGAAACAAGATGCGTTGGGTTGAAAAATAGCGGGAAGCCGCGGCGATGATGCCTGCCGACTCCATATCGCAAACCTCAAAGGGCGATTGGTCGGCCGTAAAATCATCCTCGCGAACAACTCTTGAGAAACAGCCGGCGCATTTGGACACGACCTTCTCGTCCGTGCAGATCTCGGGATAGTAATCCCGTCCGGAATCAACGTCCGTAATCTTGTGCAGCGAGACGAGCGTGCCGGGAGTAAGCCTCTGATCGAAGCTCCCGCAGAAGCCGATATTTACCACAAGAACGTCATCTTGATTCGCAATATATCTCTCGGCAAGGACCGTGACCGCCATCGCTGCGTTGATTTTCCCGGTGCCCGAGATGATCAGGGCTACGTCTTTCCCGGTGAATATGGGAAAAGCGGCAGCACTCATATCGCGTTGCAACGCGTATCGGCGAATCAACGGATCCGCTTCGATTTTGAGGGCGGTGATAAAAAGGATCATCCGGTACCTCGTTCATTCAGACTTCTTTTGCATTATAGCAAAAACAAACTGCCACAAGCGAAAAGCTTACGATTTCGTTGTCATGGATATCGGCCTAGCGGCAAAACACTTCTCGAATAATACCAATAATACATCTACAAAGCAGTCCGTTGAGCTGTATATCGGCAAGAAAAATTTTTTCAATTTGGTATTTACATTTTGAATGAACCGTTATATAGTTAGTTACAACAGCAACTAACCAAACAACAAGAGAGGAGGGAACCGATTGAACATAGAGTTTAACGATGAGAGACCCTTGTTCGTTCAAATAGCCGAACAACTTGAAGACGGCATATTGTCCGGGGCTTTTCCGGAAGAGTCACAGCTTCCGTCAACAACAGAGATTTCGGTAACCTATAAGCTGAACCCGGCGACAGCCCTGAAGGGGATTAATCTACTTGTCGAATCCGGAGTTGTATATAAGAAGAGAGGTCTGGGTATGTTTGTGACAAAAGGCGCCGTTACGGTGTTGCGCAAGAAGAGAAAAGAGGAATTTTTCGAGAACTTTATCGTCCGACTGACAAAAGAGGCCACACGCCTCGAACTGTCGAAGGACGAGATTATTGACATGATTGAGAGGGGGTACAATAAATGAGTGCAATAAAAATTGAAAACATTTCCAAGAGCTTCGGCTCGGTTCAGGCGGTGCAAGATGTCAGCGTCACGTTCGAGGAGAATAAGATTTATGCCCTTCTCGGAAGAAACGGCGCGGGCAAATCCACATTACTGAATCTGATCACGGGTCGACATTTTGCAGATAGCGGCCGGATTACAATAGACGGCGAGCCCGTCGTGGAAAATGATCGCCAGCTACGTAAGATCTTCATGATGAGCGAGAAGAATCTCTATCCGGACAGCATGAGGGCAGAGCAAGCGCTGGATTATACAAAGAGTTTTTATCCAAATTTTGATATGGATTACGCGAAAAAACTGGCGAAGCGTTTTGAGCTTCGCACCGATAAACGGATCAAGTCCTTATCGACCGGCTATCAATCCATATTCAAAATGATTACCGCGTTGTCGACAAATGCCCCGTTTATTCTTCTTGACGAACCCGTTCTCGGACTCGATGCCAACCACAGGGACCTGTTCTATAAGATCCTCATCGAGAAATATGCCGAGGGGACCTGCACAATTATCATCTCGACACATCTAATCGAAGAAGCGGCTGCTGTAGTCGAGCATGTTGTCATCATCAAAAACGGCAAGATCATTCGCAATGAGGATCGTGACACATTACTTGCGAATGCATTTATGGCGACCGGACCTGCCTTGAAGATAGACGAATTCGCTTCCGGTCGTACGATTCTGGGTTCTGATCAATTAGGCGGAATGAAAACAGTCTATCTGCTCGGAAGCTGTGCGAAATCAGAGATTCCGGAAGGCATCGAACTGTCAAAAATGGATCTTCAACGGCTGTTCATTCAGCTGACGAATGCATAAGGAGGGAATCAAAAGTGGTAAGTCGTTCAGCAATCAAGTATTTTCTCAAGGATAGTAAGAAAAGTGTCTTTATTTTCTATCTGGTCATTGGCATAACAATGATATTCGGCCTTGTTATCAATTTGCTTGTCCGCTATAACGTCGGAGTCACCGCCTCCAAAGATTTCCACATTGGCATGAGTGGATTAGAAATCGCCACGATCATATACTGCTTTGTCTTCGGATTGTGCTCATTTCGGGAGCCGTTTCAAATGATGCTGCAGAATGGTTTTTCAAGAAAAACAGTGTGTACGAACGTAGGAATCGGAGCCCTGTTATTAACCTCGATCATGGCCTTGATTGATTCGTCAGCCGGATTACTGGCTTCAAGTATTATGAATGGAACGGGCGCCTTAGACTATCAGACACTTCTTGGTCTTTTGTTCCCTTCGTTTTTTGCTGGCATTGGCCCGGTCTTATATATCCCTGTATCCTTTCTGATACTTACAGCGGTGTATTTCTCGACTTTCTCGGTTGCATACTTTATCGCCGTCCTGTACAATCGAATGAATAGAGCCTTGAAGATCAGCTTCTCGATAGGTGTTCCGGTGCTCTTTACCCTCATCCTTCCCATTCTTGATGATGCATTTCTGCATGGTTGGATAGCGGGGTTTGTTATAGACACAATCAAGCTGCTGATCGGTTATTCCAATGGCGGGAATCCTCTGATCGCTGTGGTAAGTTCTGCGTGTTCGGCCCTGGTCTTCCTGTTACTGAGTTATCTTCTATCTCGCAGAGCCGTTTTGAAGGTGTAAGCATTCATTTCCTGAAAAATAGTGATTGATCTGAGGAGTGTTTAGATGAAAACAGATGCGAAACAAGGTTGGAAGTTCCTGGGATTATCCTTTCTGACATTCTGTGCTCTTGGGCTGGAGCTTTTACTCGCCCTCGGAATTGAACCGCTGATCTATGGTGCAGAAATGAATGAGTGGAATGTGACACAATGGATTCTCCACTGGATTCTAACTTGTGCTGTCTGGATTATCGCGGGAGTTCTCCTGCTTGCTTTATCAAAGAAGAAATTAAGCTATGACCCACTGTCAGAGAAAAGTCCGCTAAAACTGCTGCCGACTATTTCGGCCATCCTTCTTTTCGCTTTCATGCTTGTTATCTCCTATATGAACTGGAACGGATTGAAGGTGATAAAGGAATTTCAAAATCATGGCCTTGCGAAATTCATTTTTCAGTACCTCTACTATATCGTCGAGACATTTCTGGTAGTACTTGTCATCGTATTTGCACAGAGAGCCGGAGAGCTGTGGTTTAAGAATAAGTTCATCCCTTACGGAGGACTCTTTGTCGCACTAACGTGGGGACTAGTTCACACGCTCACCAAGGGCGATGTCACCACGGGTATCCTCGCGGCGGCAGGCGGACTAATCTTCGGTGCTATGTATCTTCTCTTGGGAAAAGATCTGCGCAAAGCTTTTCCCTTGATTTGTCTGGCATTCATTCTGTAGAGTCCCACCCCGTTATTTCATACGGGATTTGACCTGCATAGATTTTCCGGAGCAGGCTTTCATGACTGATGCACCGACGAAACGGGCCGCAGAATGCATTTTCGTCGGTGCGCCGACTCTTCGGCGCACGTCCATCACCACTGATGCACCGACGAAACGGGCCGCAGACTGTATTTTGTCCGCAAACAGCGATTAACATTTAATGACTGGTCTGTATTCGATATTTCGCTGATTTAGACTGCAATGAGAGTTAAAATTGGACGCAGTGATGCTAGAAATATCCGAAAACATCAACCCGATTTCTGATAGAATGAGAATATGAACTTATTTGGTCAGGGAGCTATTTTTTGAGGGAGAGGTTTTTGTGACGGATCGACAGACGACAGAATATTTTCCGTATATCTCTGACTTGGTGCGTGCAGACTGTGTTCTTGAGATGAAGGAGTACTGTCAGCACGGTCACACTTCTACGTATGAGCATTGCCTGGCTGTCGCCCATTACTCTTTTCTGTTCTGTCAAAAGCTGAAGATCCGAGCCGATATCCGCAGTATCGTCCGCGGCGCCATTCTTCATGATCTGTTTCTTTATGATTGGCATATTCCGGACGACAGCCACAAGCTTCACGGATTTTTCCACGCGGGCAAGGCGCTGACGAATGCCCGGAGACATTTCGATATCAATCAGAAGGAGGCGGACATCATTGCCTCGCATATGTGGCCGTTGACCTTGCGCAAAGTTCCGCGACATCGTGAAGCGGCCATTGTCTGCTTCGTTGACAAGGCTTGCTCGCTGTTCGAGACATTTCGCGGCCGATATAAAGATAATGTCTTCGCAGCGGCCGGTGAAGAGTACAAACGATCTGATCTTTGATGTGAGGTGACTATGGACAGAGAAAAGGGTCTGGCGTATTGCGGATTGGCGTGCTGTGCCTGCGGAGAGAGAGAGACCTGCGACGGCTGCCGTAAGGGCGGTTGCGCAGATCATTCCTGGTGCAAGAATTACGCATGCTGCCTGAAGAAGGGATTATCCGGTTGCTGGGAGTGTGAGGCATTTCCCTGCGAGGGAGGAATGCTCGAAAAGCTTCGCATCCGGGCATTTGCGTCTTTTATTCGTGAAAATGGCGAAGAGGCCATGCTGTCCGCTCTCGAAAGAAATGAGAAGCTTGGCATAGTCTATCATTACCCCGGACAGTTGACCGGCGATTATGATCAATTTGCCACAGTAGAAGAAATAACAGCTTTTCTCCGCAACGGTAACCGGCTGTAACAAAAAGGCAAGTGAGGGACACTTCATGGAAATGAAGGAACGTGTCAGCACAGGTATTTTAGGCTTTGACCGGGTCATTGATAATCTGCGTTTGGGTGATAATGTCGTTTGGCAGGTCGATTCCGTTGCTGAGTATAAAGAGGTGGTCATCCCCTATGTGCAGCAAGCAATCCGTGACGGCCGCAACCTGATCTATATCCGGTTCGGGACTCATGAACCATTGATTGATGAGGGCTCCGGAGCAACAATCCATGTCTTGGATCCGACTGCGGGTTTTGAGCTTTTCGCGATGGCCGTGCATGACCTGATACGAGACGCCGGGCTTCGTGCCTTCTATGTATTTGACTGTTTATCGGAGCTTCTTCCATGCTGGCATTCGGATCTTGTCCTGGGTAACTTTTTTAAAGTCACCTGTCCCTACCTGTATGAGCTCGACACCGTGGCTTATTTTGCGATATTACGAAATGAGCATACATTTTCGACCATAGCCGGTATTCGAGAGACGACACAGCTGCTTCTTGATCTTTATCATATTCATGGCAAACAGTACATCCATCCTCTGCGTGTGTTCAAAAGGTACTCGCCGACGATGTTTTTTCCGCATCTGATCGACGGCGAGACAGCGATTTCCGTAACATCAAGCGCTGAGGCTGCCGAGCTCTTTTCGAAGCTCGAAAGAGGAGCCGACCGACCAGATCATTGGGATGAGATTTTTACGGGTGCAAGGGAGGATCTTCGTCTTTCTCCTGCAAAACAGGAAGAATCCAGGGATCTTCTGCTGTCTATGCTCGTTGGAAGTGATGCGCGAATGATGGAACTGTGCAAGCGATACTTTTGCTTGTCTGATGTTCTTTCCATTTCTTCACACGAGATTGGAAGCGGTCGGATCGGCGGTAAGAGTGTCGGCATGCTTCTGGCCAGAAAAATCGTCGAGACGGATGCGGGAGAGGCTCTGCGGTCGATCCTGGAGCCACACGATTCGTTCTACATCGGATCGGATGTGTTTTACGCGTATATCGTCCAGAACGGTTGGTGGCGGCTACGCGTCGAGCAGCGGACGAAGGAAGGCTACTTCTCACGAGCGCCCGAACTGCACGATAAGTTGCTGAACGGAGATTTTCCTGATGATATTCGCGAGCAGTTTGTTCGAATGATCGAGTATTTTGGACAGTCTCCAATCATCGTGCGTTCGAGTTCGCTCCTTGAGGACAATTT
>CAZOFY010000026.1:0-3165 GCA_964579245.1 uncultured Mageeibacillus sp. | reverse complement strand
GAGGACAATTTTTTCCCCCATGTTGCGGGTGTCGGGAATTCATCGAACCTCTATGTCTGGGACTCTTCGATTGATATGTCAGCGGGAATGTTGCGCCTTGTTTTCGGACTGGGGACGCGTGCCGTTGACCGGACAGTGGGCGATTACGCGAGGATCGTGACCCTGGACGATCCGATGCGACTGCCGCTTATCAATCAAGGGGATAAGAAGAAATTCTCGCAGCACAAGGCAGATGTCTTGTCGATCTCGGAGAATACCCTGACGGATCGCTATATCGAAGATCTGACAAACGAAGATATCAAAACAGACAAATGGCTTTTCATAAGCGAGGACACTGAGGCTTTGCGGCGATTATCCGATCGCGGACAGAAACCGGCGAAGTGTCCCGTCGTACTGGATTTCCACAAGCTTTTATCCCGGACGGATTTCGCAGAACGTATGAAGGAAATGCTCTCTGTTCTGGAGAGGGCGTATGCATACCCGGTGGACACCGAATATACGGCGAATTTTCGACGTAACGGAAGCTATACGATCAATCTTTTGCAATGCAGGCCGTTACAGACACGAGGGCCGGGAGCGACGGTGGCTATACCCGAGGAGGCCAAGGGGGAGGACTGCGTAATCTCGGCCTACGGAGGATTTATGGGAGGCAACATTCGGACGGAATTCGATTATGTTATCTGTGTTTCCGCCATACCATACCTTGCGTTGAACGAAGCCGCAAGATACGAGACAGCGAGAATCATCGGACGGCTCAACGAGGCACTTTCCGGTTCCCGGATGCTTTTGATCGGGCCGGGACGCTGGGGAACAACGACCACGGCATTGGGAGTGCCGGTTCATTTTTCTGAGATCAGCGGTATGACGGTTTTGTGTGAGGTAGCATCGCCTCAGACCGGCATGATGCCCGAAGTATCCTACGGAAGCCATTTCTTTCAGGATCTTGTAGAAACAGGAATCTTCTATACGGCCGTTTTTGCCGGGGAAGAGAAAACCGTATATCATCCGGAGAGAATTCTGGCCGCACCGAATCTTTTGTCGCAACTGCTACCGGGCGCGAGCGGTTTTTCGGAAGCCATTCGCGTCGTGCAAATATCGGGGCTGAAGATGTATGCCGACATCGCCACGCAAAGACTCTTGTGTCAGTGACATACTTTGTGTCACAATAGTCTGTGCGAACAGGAAGAAAACGGAGGAGTACATGGAAAAGAAGATCGAGACACAGACAGCATCTCGTGAGCAGCTTGTAGACCGGATCGAGGAGCTTGAACGGCTGACGGAGCAGCTCCTGCTTGAAAAGGAACAGGAAGTCGGGCTGAAGTTTCCCTGGACGGGAAATCTTGGTCAATGGTACTGGGATGTCGAGACCAATCGTGTCACCTGCAATCCGATGAAGGTCATGGCCCTCGGGTATGGCCGAGACGACGTGCCGGAGGAGATTCCTTACTCTTTTTTTACGGATAAAATTCATCCCGACGATTTCGAGAAGACCATGGAGAATATGCGCAACCACCTTTATGGAGAACATCCTGTCTATGAGGTTGAGTATCGGATCCGGACGACGAAGGGGAAATGGAAGTGGTTTTATGACCGCGGGAAGGTCACGAAGAGATCGCCCGAAGGCAAGCCGCTTTTCCTTGCAGGTATCGTTTTTGATATCACCTCACAGAAGGAAATTGAGCTTGACTTGAGCAAGAAGAATCAGGAGCTTGAGGAGATCTCCCGTCATGACGGACTGACCGGGCTTTTGAATCATCGCGCGTTCATTGACATGCTCGGAGACAGGATCCGCCAGTCAGACGGAGAATCCATAGCAGTTGCGATTTTTGATATCGATGATTTCAAGAAGGTCAATGATGATTATGGCCATGTAGCGGGAGATGCTGTATTGCAGCGCGTGGCCGATCTTCTCGCGCGCAGTGTGCGGAAAACAGATTTGGCCGGACGATACGGCGGAGAAGAATTTGTCGCTGCGTTCTGTGATACGCCCGGAACAGGAGCTTTGAGCGCCGCAGAGAAGTTCCGCCGACAAGTAGAGTCCTGCATTTTTGAGCAGGGGATTCGGATCACTGTCAGCGGCGGCGTATGTGAGTATATGGGACAGTCCATGATGGAGCTGATGCGCGAAGCGGATCAGAAGATGTACGAAGCAAAGCGACGGGGGAAAAACCGGATTGTTTTCTGATTACTGACAGGAGACAGCACGCCAATAATGAATCATTTTTCCTCCGGGTGATGAAATCATAACCATCTGGCAAACGGGTGCTTTGCTCCGGATCTATAAGCCTTTGTTACTTGCCAGCGTCGACAGGCGCTGGCTTTTTATATTCGTTCAAGCCTATACAGTAATTGCCGCTTTGAAATTTGCGGTGGTATCTCCTTCTTGCGGGATGCAGTAGCAATTGCGGCTTGGGCGAGTGCATTAAAGGGGGCCTTGTATAACTTGCTGACATGAAATTGGACCTCGTACTCTTTTCGACAGCGTCGAAAAGAGATATATTCCAATGAATAGAATCTTAGTGGCATCACATAGTTATACATACCAAATGACGGATTCAGAAGGATTTTGATGGTATTCATTGACAAGATATTTGGTCCTCACAAGCCCATGTACCTACTAAATCGCTATTATTTGCGAATTAGTAGGTAATCATTGATAAATAACAGATTTATTACTAATTGATGCACATACGAGATCGTCTATTTTCGCCGATTGTATGGGTAATCATTGACGAATAACCTCGTTGTTTCTCATTGATGCACATACGAGATCGTCTGTTTTCGCCGATTGCATGGGTAATCATTGATAAATAACGTTTTTATTGCTCATTGATGCACATACGAGATCGTCTCTTTTCGCCGATTGTATGGGTAATCATTGACAAATAACACCCTTATTACTCATTGATGCACATACGCAATCGTCTCTTTTCGCCGATTGTATGGGTAATCATTGACAAATAACACCCTTATTACTCATTGATGCACATACGAGATCGTGTATTCTCGCCGATTGCGTGGGTAATCATTGATAAATAACGTCTTTGCTGTTCATTGATGCACATACTTTAAACCGTGTTTCGACGATTTAGTAGGTAATCATTGAGAGAAAAGTAAGCGTCCGACAACCGACGCATTGACGAAAAGAAAAAAGCGGCATCAGCC
>CAZOFY010000025.1:25211-30489 GCA_964579245.1 uncultured Mageeibacillus sp. | reverse complement strand
GTGATTGTTTCGCGCTCGACAGAGCCGAGTCTAATGGTTTTTCGCTATAGATAGAATAGGTGTCTGTTTTCTGTTCGAGGAAAAGGATCTGAGTTGTTTGCTGTTATAATGTTTAATGAGTGGATTTAAGAAAGCAAGGGATGATTTGTCCAATCTGTGCAAAAAACCTCTTTCTTCCGGGAAGAAGACTATCGACGTACCTGTGCCGGGATGGTTATGTGTGTGCCGATAGCAAACTGCTGACGAGGATGTGAAGGGTTTTCGAGAAGAGGATTTTCAGCAAAACGCAGGATCGGGCTGCCAGTCGGAGGTGAAGCAATGAAGCAATATACTGCTACAAGATTTTCGCTCGAAAAGTATCGACTGGGTGAAGGGCCGTTCTATGACGTGCGGTCAGGACGATTGTCATGGGTGGATATTCTTGATGGTAAGCTCTATACCTTGTCCTCTGACGGTCGAAAAGAATGCTTCGGGACGGGTGGGCCGATCGGAGCCGCGGTCCCGATTCGGAATTCTGACGGATTCGTTGCTGCGCTCAAGGATGGGCTGTACCGAATCGAGAATGGGACGACGGAGCGGTGGGTGGACCTGTCGAAGGAATATCAGCCCTATCAGCGCTCGAATGATGCCAAAGCGGATCCGATGGGGCGATTGTGGTTCGGTTCTTCGAACGATGCCGACGGATACGAACCGAGCGGGAATCTCTATTGCTATGACCGGGGCGAGCTTAAGATCATGCAGGAGAATACGAAGATCTCGAACGGAATGGCTTGGTCGAAGGACGGGAAACGGTTCTTCTTTGCGGACTCCCTTGAGTATTCCGTTTTTGCATACAATTTTGATATGACCAGCGGTGCGATATCAAATCGTACCGTTCTTTTTCGCGTCGAAAATGGCGCGCCGGACGGCATGTGCATCGACGCAGATGACAATCTCTGGGTCGCCGTCTGGGGCGGCCGGCGTGTGGAGTGCCGGCACTCGGGGAACGGGGAAAAGCTGACAGAGATCGAGGTTTCGGCAGAGAACGTCTCCTCCTGTTGTTTTTATGGGGAAAAGTTGGACACGCTCTTAATCACGACTTCCGGAGAATGGCATGCAGGACCAAAGGACGGATGTCTTTTCTCGTGCCGCGTGGACGCGACGGGAAGGGCTCCGGATCTGGTCATCGTATAGCCGCGTGGACGCGACGGGCAAAGCGCCGAATCTAGTGGAGGTTTCTATGTTAAGATTACGACCCTTTAGAGCAAGTGACGCGGATGTGATCGTGACGTGGGTGAAGGATGAGGTGGCTTTTCGCAAATGGGTTGCGGATCGCTATGACAACTTTCCGATCCGGCCTGAGGATATGAATACAAATTATGGCGCGACAGACGCGAACCGGTTTTTCCCGATGACGGCGTTCGATGAGACGGGCGTAGTCGGGCATATGATCCTTCGCTTTGTTGACGACGGGATGACAACGATAAGGTTTGGCTTCATCATCGTCGACGACGCGAAAAGAGGCAAGGGTTATGGTAAGCGTATGATTGAGCTTTCTACGAGGTTTGCCTTTGAGATACTGGGGGCACAGAAGATTACGCTGGGCGTTTTCGCGAATAATGAGAGCGCACACCGTTGCTATCTGGCAGCGGGTTTTCGGGATGTGAAGAGTGAGACGACCGAGACGTATAAAGTTTTGGGTGAAGATTGGGCGTGTCTCGAGATGGAGATGGACAGGAAGGCCGACGTTACTCTAGCTTGAGACAGTGTGAAATTGTTGTTGAAAGAGGACACCAAATCGAATCGAGTTTATGTTATATTTTTAACAGACAGCTATATTGGCACGGCCGGAGGATCAATCGTGGAGAATTTGACGGTTAAGAAAACAAGAATTGATTATTACGATGTTGCGAAGGGGATCGGAATTATTCTGGTTGCGTGGGTACATAGCAGAGGTCCGCTTTCCTCATACATCGCACAATTCTACATGCCCCTGTTTTTTATCTTATCCGGTTTGTTATACGGTGACAAATCCACCTTCAAGGAATACCTCAAGAAGAAGCTTTTTAGTTTATATATCCCGTTTATCACGTGGAATCTACTCTTCTATTTTGCAAGAGTGCTTCCTAACATGACATCCGACCAGATTCTTCCCGTTCTAAAGCAGACAGGATTGATTCTTCTGACCTTGAGCAGAGGCGCGGGGCAATTCCTGGGCGCTACATGGTTTATTGGCAGACTGTTCGTGATATCAATCCTCTACAAAATACTCGACATGTCCATTGTCGAGTCAAAATATAAGGATGTTATTTTGCTGTTTGTATTTTCTTCTCTGGCGTTTTTGGGATTTCAGATTAATCTTCCGAATACGATTAGCCGGACCATCATATTAGGCCTGTATTTCGCTGTCGGAGTCTTTTGTATGAAACACAAGAGCGAACTTACAATCATGGGACGAGAAGCCAAGTTCTTGGCCATCATTTCCGCCTTGATCTTCATTGTGATGGGAAGTGTCAATTCCGCAGATATGGGCAAAAATGAATACAAGTACCCTATATTATTTGTTTTCGGCGCTTTTCTGGCATCCTACAGCTTGATCTATTTAAGCAAGGTGATTTCATCCGCCGGGCTCAAAATCGTCAGTTTCATTAAGAAAATTCTGGTTTTTCTCGGGAAAAGAACCATCGATATTGTGATCTGGCAGTTCGTGTCTTTTCGGCTAGTCATTCTTCTCCAGATGCTACTGAATCGCGAAGAAATAACGGTCAAGAATTTGTTGTCCTATTATCCGGTATACGATTCGTCGAACGGATGGTGGATCCTCTATATAGTCGTTGGACTTGTCGTTCCAATATTGTGGGGCTATCTATTGCGATTCGGTATCTGGGGCAAGGTTCTCAAAAAGATTCATATCGTTTGATCAGATGAGGGATGTACCGTCCGGTACGTCCCTCATTTTTATAGGATTACGTGAATTGCGCCTCGCTTTCTCGGGTCTGTCGGATCGTATGTGCCCCCCAATTCATGAAAGTGTTCTCTCTTTTGTAACCTTTCCCAATGTCGTGCGTCTAATGGTCAAATGCGTATGAAGGAGAACAGCTCACATGGCGGACATCGAGGAATTGTATACACTCTATGCCCGCCGGGTTTATCGCTTTCTGATCGCGTTGACTGGTAATTCGTCGGTGGCGGAGGAGCTCACGCAACAGACGTTTTACAAGGCATTTCTACACATTGATCAATATGATGGACGAAGCGGACCGTATACATGGCTATGCCAGATCGGCAAAAACACGTGGTATAGCGAGTGCAGGCGATCGAAAAAATTCGCCGAGGCATGTGTGGAGGACGTCGCTTCGGAGTGTCAAATTGACGAAGACGTGATTCGGCGCGATGAGCAACGACGGGCTGTCTGTGCCTTGAGGGAGCTGCCGTCACCGTACCGGGACGTACTGATATTACGAATCTACGGAGAATTACCGTACGGCGAGATCGCGGCGCTTTTCGCGAAAAGTGAGAGCTGGGCCAAGGTGACCTATTTTCGCGGCAAAGACAAGCTGCGCCAGAGGATGGAGGAACAAAAATGAATTGCGATATTATTAAGGATCTGTTGCCGATGGTGGCGGCCGAAGAGTGCTCAGCCGCGACGCGAGATGCAGTAGAGGAACATGTCCAATCCTGCGGCTCCTGCAAGACGAGCCTTGACGCGATGCGCGAACCGGTCGCGGTGACGCCGATAGCGGACACGGAGAAGAAGGCCGCAAAGGTCGAGGCAATGACTTTTAAGAAAGGCTTCAAAAAAATCCGCCAGCGCTGGCTTATCTCGATTCTGTGCTTGCTTCTGGCAGTTCCGTTTGGCCTGCTCGGGGTAAACGAGATTCGCGGGGAAGGGTTAGCGTACTCGAATCTGGTGGCAGTGTATCAAGCGGACGCATTCATGAAGAAGATCGTCGCGATGGATTATGAGGGGGCGGTGGAGATGCTGGATGCGTGGCCCCTGTATCAAGTGAGTTTAACATCAGAAAGGCTGCGAGATGATGTGTTTGATCAATACCGTCAGGTACAGATTGGCGATGAAGTGTTTTATTCTGCTTTGCCTCTGGATTCGGACAGATCAGTGTGTTCTCTCGAGTCTGGTGATCCGGCAGAATTCTGGGCCCAACTAATGATTGACAATGCGGAGCAAGTAGATGTGCAGAATCCGATTCCTTCGGATATCATGGATGAAGCCATACAAATCGTTTTTGAGAAAACAGGACAGGATGTCATCATACTCTCCTCGAACAAAGAGGAAGCAGATGACGGTTACACCTATATCAAGGATATCGCGGCGGATGGAAGATCCTATTTTTTCCCGGTGTTGATGAATCGCCAGGAAACAGATAGTCCTGTCTGGACGGGGGTGGACTATCTTTCGGAGAAAATGCTCTATTACCGCTTGGATACGATGTTTCCTGAATTGAAAGGGATAGATTATCACAGCCATACGTATGAGAATCTCGGGTTCGAGGAATATCAGAGATTATGGAAGACGCAATACGTTGAGCAATTACAAGCGTTGGATGAACAGGGAATCTATGTCACGTCCTATTCAATCGGAAGAATGATTGGAGGCTGGCGTTTTTTAGATACGATAGATATGCCGGATGGTTCCCGAAAGTATTCTCAAAGTTGGTATATTGACGTGGTTATCCAATCATCGTTTTCCGATACCCCCGGAGTTGTCGGAAGCATTAGTCTGGCTATTACGAATTCTACCCTGAGTAGCAGCAACGGATACGGAATTTCAGGCGAAAACAGTATGGACATCCGACAGGAACAATTACTAGAGGCACTGACGGGTGATATCTATGTACTCAAACAAGGGTAGAAAAAAGAATCTCTTCGATTGAATACATACCGGGATCACGTCATCGTGGTCCCGGGTCGTTTGTTTTGTTTTCGAAAATTATTTATCTCTCGATGAATACCGAATAAAATGATGAAAAACGACTTCTCGTATGTGCATCAATGAGTGATAAAGCTGATATTTGTCAATGATTACCCACGCAATCGGCGAAAACAGACGATCTCGTATGTGCATCAATGAGTAATAAAATGTTATTTATCAATGATTACCTACTAATTCGCAAATAATGGCGGTTTAGTAGGTACAGGGGCTTGTGAGGACCAAATATCTTGTCAATGAATACCATCAAAATTCTTCTAAATCCGTCATTTGGTATGTATAACTATGTGATGCCCCTAAAAATCTATTCATTGAAATATATCTCTTTTCGACGCCCTCGAAAAGAGTACG
>CAZOFY010000025.1:14921-25111 GCA_964579245.1 uncultured Mageeibacillus sp. | reverse complement strand
CACGCGCCCAAGCTGCAATTGCTACTGCATCCCGCAAGAAGGAGTGCCAGCACGCGCCCAAGCCGCAATGGTTATTTCGGCCCGCAAGAAGGAGATACCATCACAAATCCCAAATCGGCAATTACTGTAGAGACTTGAATGAATATGAAAAGCGAATGCCTTGAGACGCTGGCAAGTAACAATGCTTATAACCCGGGAGAAAACACTCGTTTGCGGGTTGTTAGGATTCCTGTTTAAAAACTGTATGATGGACCGGCGCCTGAGCGTATGCCAGAAGGGGCGCAAAGCGGCATAGAAGCATGGACAGGAATCGGTTTCCGCTGAATGCCGCCATATATCGTTCTTCCAACTCGCAGCCCAGCCTGCATTTCGTGTTTTCGGCGGTCTGGCCAAGGTCGATGGTCCCGGCTTTGTTTTCGATACCGATCATGAGCATATGCAGAAGCATATTGTAATAGAGGTCGTATGTATCCCGGACTTGGTAGTCCATTCCGCCGAAAATAAAGCTCATCAAGCCGTCCTTGAGTGAATGCATGACAAAAGCGACGGGTCGGCCCTCGATATAAAAAACGTCAATATCACAGCCGCACCGCTGAAAAAAGGAGACCGGCAATTCTTCCAGAGGGAATTGACTGTGTTTTAGGACTTGCAGATATAGGGCGTGCAGTTCATGATCGAAATCCGCATTGGAAATACGCGCGACTTTGAGTTTTTGTCCTTTCACGATCGCAGTATGTATTCTTCTTCTGTAGGAGCTTCGAAGCGAGGCCAAATAATGATCGAAGCTTGCAAATCGGTTGTGAAAGATACAGCTAGGAAGCGTTTTCCCGACCGCTACTGTGTTTTCGAGAATCTTTTGCGTATCCTCTTTTCTCATGTTCAGGATCAGGAACAGTCCTCTTCGCGTTTTATAGTCCGTAATCAGATCCTGAATGTTTCCGATATAACCCGCGCAATCGATCGAGGCGGGGGGGGAGATCATGACAAACGGCAGATTGATCTTCATGCGGCTGAAGGTAAGCAGATTCAGCTTGATTTTGCATTCGCAGGCGCAATAGGAGGGGTGAAGGATGGCTTTGACTTTGTGTTCCGGCGTGAGAGTGCACAGAAGAACATCACTTTTGAGCCAGCGATTTGCTGCTACCCGCTCATCCCAGTCCTGATTTGGAAGAAGTATTTCTCGCGCTTCAAATTTCCTTCTCATACGCGAAGTACTCCCCTTTCTTCGGCCTGCTCCAACTCGTCTCGCGCTTCAAATTTCCTTCTCATACGCGAAGTACTCCTTGTTGAGCTTGCCGGTGTAGCGGCGGGTGATGGTCTTGGATTTCGTATTCTCGTCCAGGATCCAGCTGCTGATGATTTGATTCACATCCGCTGATCGCGCTTGAAAAGCCGCGGCAAAAAGAGACAGAATCACACACTTGTGCTGGTATTCGGGCAACACGCCGATCTCTACCACTTTCATGGTTTTCGGGCGGGCGGATAACAGCTTGTATCGTATGAAGGTTAGAGCAGACGCTCCTTTTCCGACGGGCACCAGCTCGTTATAATCGGGATACCAGAGAATAAAGCCGACATCTTTTCCGTCTTTTTTCGCGAAAATAAGATTGTTGTTCTCCAGTAAGGGAGCCATATCGCGAAATAAATCGGCATCCTCATCATAGCTCCGGAAGGAATAGTACCGGTGCCCCTCGAAAATGGCATTATTCAGATCGGTGTATCTCTTGATCGTTGTGGAGAAGCCTCTGCCAAAATCCGCGTTTTCGATTCCGGTCTCTTCGGTTTTCTTCCCGAAAAACTTCAAATCTCTTTCGAGTCTCTCTTTGGCGTTCTGCACGGAATCAATGTAGCTTACGAATTTGACCGGCGAGAAGTCTGCGAAATAATCCCGATAATAGGAGGGCGAGTAGCTTTCTCCAAAAGAAGGGGGATGTGTGTTCTGGCCAAAGCCGACGCTGTAGTTTACATGGCCGTCCAGTGCGACCACTAATTTTTGGCAAGCGTGCTGTCTGGCAAAGTCTTCCGCATACTTCACTAATAAGGCGACCGCGTCTTTGTTGTCCGGCAGGGCCTCAAAAAAAGACAGATATGCTTCGTTGGGTGCTCTGCTGTTGATGATCAGCACACAGGCACATTGGATTCGGCTCTCTTTCTTGACACAAAGAATCTCCTGCAGGGAGGCTTGATAAAACGGGCGGTTTTTCTGACAGACAATGCGGATGATGCCGGTCTTGTTGTCCTTGAAATTCGCGTCGCCCTTGTATACTGTGCCCATAAAAGCGAGATATTCTTTTAATTCGATTTTTTGAAGCTGCAATTTTACCACCTTAGATGATGTTTGGCGTGATTCCTTTTGCAATCTGATACTTATAATATAGATTTACATAAAAGTAGAACAGGTTTTTCAGTGGATGCCGCAGAGAATCTTTTCGCAGGATCGTCCGCTTCAGGATGCTTCCCGTCGAGAAAACATCTGAATACAGCTTCCAATATTCCTTTGTCAGTGTCTCCGGCGACATGTTCCTAGGCTGATGCACTGCAAATGCTCCGTTGAATTGGTAAATGTCATCGCTGGTCATTCTGCCGGCTTCTTTCATTTCCCGGTAGAAAAGCGTTCCGGGAATCGGGGTCAGAATATAGAAGCGGGGCACGGTGATCTTGTTGTTGGTGATAAAGTCTGCGGTCGCTCGAATGCTGTCGACGGTATCCCCGTCTGCGCCGATAACCATTTCTGTTGAGACATCGATGCCGGCGGCTTGAATTCTCTTGAACTGCTCTTCATATCGGGATACATTTGCCCATGACTTATGCATAGTGTTGAGACTTTCCTGGGATATGCTCTCTATGCCGAAGGAAAGGGAAATACAACCGCTCCTGGCGACGGCGGTCAGTACTTCTTGGTCATCCGCTATGGAGATTTGGCATTGGGAAAGCCAGGTCATGTGAAGCTTCTCAATCTCGGCGCAGAGCGCCAACATGTATTCTCTGTCCGAGAGGATGTTATCGTCCAGAAGGAGAAATCTCTTATATCCTAATGACTTGATGTGTCGGATATCCCGGATGACTTCGGAAATCTCGCGTTGCATATAGCGGTTTTTATAGAGGCAATAGACAGAACAAAAGGAGCAGGAGTTCGGACAGCCTCGCCCTGCCTGGACCGGGAGAAAATTACCGATTTTCTTTCCCTTGAATATCTCATACTTCGGGAGAGGATAGCGCAGGTTTTCAAGAGGCATATCATAGAATTCCTGTAAATCGCCCTTTTCGAAATCTGAAATCATCCGGGGGAAGGCCAGTTCACCATCCCCGATGATGACGCTGTCACAATACTTCTTGGCTTCTTCGGGCATCAGGCTTGCCATATAGCCGCCCATAACGACCGTTTTCCCTCGCTTCTTGAATTCCTTCGCGATGTCGAGACTTCGGATCATGGCGTGTCCCATGCCGGATATGGCAATGATATCCGCATCTGATTCAAAGTCCACATCCTCAATGGTTTCTAAGCAGCAATCAAACTCCCAATCCGGAACCAGTGCAGCCAGAATAGCGGGGGCAAGCCCGACAAAATACAGACGTGATTTCTTGATCAGATTTCGGTCTTCACAATACGGTGTGGACTGAATATAGTAGACTTTCACGAATTGCCCCTCATTTTTCTTTTCAAATAACCGGTTAACATGTTTTTGTAGAATTCCATGTCCATGAAGTCATAGATTCCCGATTTCTTCGCCAGGTTGTAAAGTCGCACCACCAGCTTGTTATATTCCGTGTAGAACTGCCGCTTTGTCAGCTTCTCCGGCTCCAGCACCAGATGCAGAAAGTCATAGTCTTCTATGTTGTCCGACACGATTCTATCTTTATATTCTTCATACAGCGGAGTGCCTGGAATTGGTGTAAACATGGATACTGTCACGTAGAGCAGCCCTGTTTCTTTTACAAAATCATAAAGCTTACGGAAGTACTCCTTGTCGGCAGATAACGGTGCGATCATCAGAGCGATACAATGCGCGTTCGCATTTCTGATCACTTCGATACATTTTCTGTTCTCGTCGATGCTGACTTGCTTGTTCATGGCCGATAATTCTTCGTTGCTGATTGCCTCGAGACCGACAAGAAAATACAGGAACCCAATGCTTTGAAGCTCCCTGACCAGGTCCTCGTTATTCGCGATGAAATCCGCGCGGGCATAGCAGATGTATGTCTTCTCGATCTTGTGTTCCCTGACCAATCGAATAAATTCTGTGAGCCGGGCTTTGTCCACCAGAAAATCATCATCGACGATCTGAACATTTTGGCTCTCGATCGTCTTGAGCTCTTCGATCACCAGCGACAGATCCCTGGCTCTGTACTGTCCGCCTGCCAAGAGGGTGCAATAACAAAAATTGCAGGAATACGGGCAGGAGAACGCTGTCTTTATCGTTGCGACTTCCTTAAGGTGGAGGTAGTGATATCTGCTCTTGTGCTTGTTAAAAAAACTCCGGTCAGGGATCGGCAGGGAGTTGATATCGATTGGTACAAGCTCGTTTCGAACGAATTGGCCGTCCTTTCTGTAGATCAGGCCATTGATTGTCGACAAATCCGCGCCGGCAATCAGTTCTCCGAAATCATAGACACTTTCGCTCCTTAAAAGGTAATCAATGCAGTTCTGGTAGAACGACTCATAATTGCGCTGTACATGAACCCCGCCGACGATTGTGATGGTCTGACTGTTTCTCTCTTTGGCGAGCCGGCAGTATTCGATCATCAGGTTCTGCTGTGTGATATAGCCTGTTATTGCCACCACATCAGGATTTTCTCTGGCAAGAGTATCTTTGACACTTGTGGTTTCGATCAGCCCGTCGTATATGTAGCTTTCAAATCCCCTTCGCTGCAATTCTGTATCCAGGTATTCCAGTTCGAGCGGCTCATTATCGAGAATGTTGATAAAACTCAATTTGTTTGGCGCCTGGGGACGAATGAGTAGAACCTTCATGTTCTCATGCCTCCAACAATTTTCTTGATATACTGCCAGCTGATTTTGCCTGCTCCGATGGATAACTTCATGGTTGTTCTCACACCATAACGCTTGAACATATATACCACGTTACGAGGCATGAGCGTTATTTTATAGTAGAGCTTTAGTATCTCAAAGTAGTATCTTCCGATCGAGATTTTCTCCGGCTTGATGACAAGATGAGCCATATCCCACTTTTCATACTCCTCGTACGGTATAATCAGGCGGTCTTTATACTGATCAAAATATGGCGTGCCCGGCATTGGCGTGAAGGGCTGCAAATTGACAAAAACGAGGCCAAGTTGCTTCAAATACTGATACAGATTCCGGAAGTCCTTCTTGTCCCAGTCAACACCGAGAATAACGGTAGCGTAACATTCTACCCCGTGTTTCTTGAGTATACTGACCGCTTTCTCGTTGTCTTCCAGCTTGGATTTCTTATTGAACTGATCCAGGGTGTCCTGTGTGGCCGCCTCGATTCCTACAATGACTGACCCCAGGCCCACTTGGGATAGTCTCTCAATGATATCCTCATTCGCCGCGATAAAATCAGCTCTGCCATACACGAGGAAGTTCTTCTGTATCTTGTTTGCCTGAAGCTTAATCGAAAACTCCAGAAGCCTGTCACGGTTAAACAGGAAATCATCATCAACGATGTAAACTTCCTTTTGCGGAATTTGAAGAAGCTCGGTGATCACATCATCAACCGTTCTCGTCTTGTATGGAGAAATCTCCTTGCAAAAGCAGAAGTTACAGTTATAAGGACAACCGAAGGATGTCTTGATAAGCGCACATTTATGAGCAAACAAATAATAGTATTTATCGGAATATCGCAAGGGCAAAGACCGGTCCGCATAACGCACGCGGGTATCCTCGCAGTTTGCCAGCCGGTATAGATCCTCAGCACTTCCGGCCACACAATCGATAGATTCACTTGCGAAATCTTCGGGACAAACGGTGGCATGCACACCCCCGACAGCCACGAGGATATTCTCATCCATCCTCTTGATCCTCTGAGCATAATCCTTCATGATGCCGATGTGGCTGATGTAGCCTGTTATGCCGACAAGCTGCGGATGGAACTCGTTGATGAAGTGTTCAATCGGTTTCTTCTCCAATATCATGTCCGCAATTTTTACTTCGTGATGATTGGCCCGTAATACGGCCGCCAGTTGCATAAGCTCCAGAGGCTCGCAAATCATGACACTCTGAAGACCGATGGTTTCTTTATGCGGTCGGGGTCGAAGTAAGAGGATTCTCATGTCTTTTTCCTCAACACAAAGCCACAAAGCGAAGGCATGAACCATTTTTCGTGAATCAAAAAGCTCTCCTCCACGACAAAACACGCTTCAGCCAGGGCCAGAAAATCTTTCCGGGACAGATAGTTCGCCTTCTCGGCGGTCAGCTCCACAAAAGACATGACGACTTTGTCATATACGCTGTTGATGCTTCCCTGTATAAATATCGCCATACCGCCATCCTCAAGTAGAGAAGCTATCTTTTGCAAGACGAGTTCCTTGTCCTGATAATATGGAAAAGAATGACAGCACGTAATGACATCAAACCGGATCACTGCATCATATTCCTCGGCATAGACACAATCGAACGTCACATCTGGATTTCCGGAACGCGCAAGCTCGATCATTTTCTCCGATTTGTCGATCCCGTACAGTTTGCTGCCGGCAAACTCGCGTCTTACCTCGTTGAGCAATTGGCCGGTCGCGCACCCGATGTCCAGCATCGAGAAATCATGCTTACAGTCCTTCAACAAGGCAAGCACTCTTTTTCTTGTAGGCGTCAGAGAATACTTCTGAACCCACAAGGAATCGTATTTTTTAGCAAGCTTATCCCATATGGAAAACCGTGTTTCCATCACATTCAGCCTCCGTGTGTAAGCAAGGTGCAGAGCCTTCATTTCCTCTTATGACACCGCAAAAGTATCGAGTTGAAACACGTGTTTCCGGTATTTCATCTTTCGAGAAAAGCATTTAAGGAAGAAATTTGGCACTTCAAACATCTTACACTGAAAGCAAGAGCTCTGAAAGTCTTTCATGATATAATCTTTGCGGTCAAACAGGAGAACGCAGAAAAATCACACTTTGCGGTTGTAAGGGGAACCCGAACATAAGGTGGGATGACATCAAGAATCCAGAATGTCCTGCGCAACGGCCTTCTATTCCATTCACGGTCGCGGCCAACGCGATGGTGGTAGTTCCGGCCCTGTTGTACCGGATCATCCGGGTCAACAAGCTCGATATCTGCGAGTACTAAGCGCGTTGCTTATTGGTTGACTTTCGTCTTTTCCGGTGCGATAATCCTCGTATATTATACAGAAAGGTGGTGAGAGGTTTGAATTTGTCAACGATCGCAAGTAAGGGAACAGTAACGGCTCGTTTCGATCATATTTGCGGGATCGCGTATTTTGATGCGCTGACAAGGGCTTATTGCGCCCTTTTTCCGGTGAGAACATCCAGAATTGCAGATTTGCAGGATGTTTCTGCCCTTTTTTCCAGAAGAATCGCCTCTCGCCGCATCGCCGCTTTTTAGTACGGACTCCGTACGGAATGTGAGATTTTGCCCGAGGGAGCGAATGAGACCTCGGGTTTTTTATATGCCCGAAAGATAGATTAGGAGCATTTCTATGATTCGATATTTGAAGTCGGCGCAACTATCTGCGCTGCAACAGATAAACGGCGGTGTGATCTATATGCTGCCGAGTATTCTGGTCAAACTGTTTACGCTGATCCCGTTGATCTTCCTATGGCGCGTCGTCATGTCGTCGGGCGTCGAGGTGGGGATGTCGTTGGAGCAGATGCTGACATATACACTGATGAACGCGGTCCTTGCCGATATGCTTGTTGTGAAGACGGCGGCAACGGGTTGGTTATCTGACGGTGTGCTACAAAAGCTTTACGGCCGGCCGATGTCGGTCCTGGGGCAACTTGCCGCGGAGACGATCGGCGGATGGGCGCCGATGCTGGTGATGTTTTCGCTTCCGACACTTTTGCTGGCCCCTCTCCTGCGGGTCGAACTGGTACCACGGTCATTGTGGTTTTTCCCGAGCCTGATCCTCTGCGTTTCGTTAGGCTTTGCCATCGACTGCCTGTTTGCGTGCTTGTCGATCAAGCTGCGGAACATGAGCTGGCTGGTAAGCCGCATCCGCATGGCGGTCATTGCACTTTTTTCGGGCACGGTGATTCCGATCAAGCTCTTGCCGTTCGGCCTGGACGAGTTGATGCGTTTCCAGCCATTCGCCGCGCTTGGCGGCTCGCCGTTGTCGATCTTTGTCGGCTCGGCAAATATTCCGGAGACGATCCTTCTCCAGGTCGCGTGGAACGTAGTTCTATGGCCTGTTGCAATCCTCGTATTCCGGAAATCACAGGAAGGGATGGTGAGCTACGGTGGATAAAATGACAATAAGAAGAGTGTTCCGGTTACTCGGAATCTCCGCGAAAATGGATCTTGTCTGGCTTCTTCGCGATACGAAGTACGCGATCTCAGGGATTACCGCGGATATATTGTCCAATCTGGCAACGGTTTCCGGTGTGTTCCTGATCTCGGTCCGCTTTGGCGGGATCGGAGGAATGAGCTCGGACGAAGTCCTGTTTATGATGGCTTACTCGACGCTCGTAACAGGAATCTTCATGCTGTTCGGCGGAGCCAACAACATCCATATTTCGCGCATCATCGGAAGGGGACAGATTGAGCACCTGTTCACGCAACCGCTGTCGCTGAAAGTGCAGCTGATGACGAATGGCTTCTGTCCGTTCACGAGCGGCAGTAATTTTATTGTGGGTGTAATCCTCACGGTTATCTCTGTACAACGCCTGGGACTCGAAGTGACACCACTGTGGATCCTGCAGCTTGTTGCCTACGCGCTGATCACGATGGTCATCATCGTCGCCCGTGCCTACCTGGTCTCGACAATGGCGTTCTATGCGCCGGTCGGAGCGGAAGAAATCACGTATCACGTGATTGACGAGACCTGGTTCACAAGTACCTTTCCCTTATCGGGAATGCCGCTCTATATTCAGGTCCCGCTATTGACCATTATGCCCGAGGGCTTGATGGCCTGGTTCCCGGCACTGTGCCTGCTCGGCAAGCCGCCGCAATACTTTGGTATGTATTATCCGATGTTTTTCGCGTTGATCCTGTCAATTATCACGATCTTCGTATTTAAGAAAGGAATGAAGCATTATGTCACAAGAGGTTCGAACCGATATGTGCCCCACGGATTCCGCCGTTAGTCTATCTCATGTCACGAAGGAGTTTCTTCAGTGGCAACGGGACAACACCGGAAAGGACATGCTAAGAAATCTGATAAAGCCCGAAAAGCGCATCATCACAGCGCTCGGGGATGTCTCCTTCACCATCAATAAAGGTGAATTCGTCGCCTACGCCGGCCCGAACGGTGCGGGCAAATCGACGACGATGAAGCTTCTGTCCGGCATGCTTCTACCGACCGAGGGAGAAATCACGGTCCTCGGCATGTCGCCGCAAAAGCAGCGCCGCGTACTGATGAATAAGCTCGGCATCCTGTTTGGCAACCGCACCGAGCTCTGGTGGGATCATCCCATCATACAGAGCTTCGAGTGGAAGAAGGTCGTCTGGGGAATTCCGGAGGAGACCTACCGCAAGAATCTTGCACTCGTTACGGAGCTTCTCGATCTGTCTGGTCTTCTTAAGACCTTCGCGCGTGAGCTGAGTCTCGGGCAACGGATGCGCGCCGACCTCGCGATGATGCTCCTGCATTCGCCCGAGATCATCCTTCTCGACGAGCCGACCTTAGGACTTGACGTCGTTGCCAAGCGTCAGATGATCGACTTTCTGAAGCGAATCAACAAAGAAAACGGTGTAACGATTGTCGTGACCAGCCACGATATGGATGACTTAGAGGAGATGGCGCAGCGTATCCTCATGATCTCCTCCGGAAAAGTCGCCTACGACGGGCCCTTCGACGGCCTAAGAAGTATCACAGGCAATCTGACGCGCGTGATTCTGACGATGGAGAACGGAGATGTGCCGACGCTCGACACGGGGAATTTACTCTCGGCGGAGAACGGTGTCTACGAGTTCGAGATCGACCTGGGCGGCTCGTCCGTTCGGACCCTGATGAAAAGCCTGTCCGAGTTCAACGGCATAGCGGACGTAGAGATCAAAAAAGCACCGATCGAACAGGTCATCGCGAGACTCTATC
>CAZOFY010000025.1:0-14821 GCA_964579245.1 uncultured Mageeibacillus sp. | reverse complement strand
CGATCGAACAGGTCATCGCGAGACTCTATCGCGAGTGGAAGTAAGGGAGGTTGCAAAAGACTTGGTCCAGAAAGTTATTCTGAATACTGGACTCTGCGCCTCGGATCAATATCCGAGAGCCGCTATTACTTGATCAACGTCCGACTCATTCTCAGGATCCGCATCAATATAAATTAAGGTGGAGCCGGCCTGGATGCATGCTACGAGCTTGTCTTCGGAAACCCATTTGAGCTTTGAATAATCCATTTCCTCGATTTTGGTCATTGCTCCTGTATCTTCTTGCTCGCAATCATAGATAACAAAGCCGTAACAGTCTTTCGAATCGAGCGACGTACTGAACTGGTGGCGTTCGATGTATATATCACCCTTTATCGCAATGTCAAACGGAACTGTCTCAATATTCAGGATATCCTCCCCGATTAAGCCGGGCATTACTTCGAAGCCCTGATCTACCAGGATCGTATTGAACTCATCTAAGGATAATGCTTTCTTTCCGGAGAGAGTCGAGCAGGAAGCCACGGGAATAAGAAACAGAAACACCAAAAAAACAGACAACAAATTTCGCATACTCGACTCCTTTGATAATCAATAACAAAAGATAAATTTATACTATCAAAAAAATGGATGCGTTTAAGAGTGAAATCATTCTCCCGTAGAAACCGATTATGATATAGTACAATGGCGTATAAAATAATGGGCAAGAGAATTTTGGTATGGATTTATTGCCCAAATGGAAGCGTTAGATACAAGACACACAGAACGGCTGATATCGAGGAGAAAACGCATGGAAAATGATAAGGATTTTGCATCTGAGCTGGAGCAAAGAATTGAACAGATGGAAAACGGTCATCCGGAGCAGATCCGGAGGATGACCCGACGGGACTATATTGTGGTGCTTGTACTTGCTGCCGTTTGTCTGTTGGGTATCCTGCTGGGTGCTTTCATCACTTGATTCCTTTCGTGAAGAGAGCAGAATTTTCTATGGTGCGGCTTTTTCGAGATATAATACATCAATAATTCTGCCGACTTTCGCCGCGAGGTAAGTTGGCAGATGGAGGGATTCATGACTGGGAGTTCAGAGAAAAAGAGTAAGGTCTTGGACAGTGTCCGGAAGGAAGTGTACTGCGGGATCTGGCCGGTGCGCGGCAAGGAGAGGACGTATGGCTTCGGTGATGCGTTTCTGGTGTTGTCGGGCTATTGTGTCGCAACGTGGAGCTATACGCAGGGAGCATATCTAGCGAGACTTGTCGGTTTTCCGCAGCTGCTGGTCGGGGCATTTCTGGGCGCGATACTATTGCTTCTGGTTTATCAGCTGCCTGTCATTCTGGCGACGCGGTATGGCATCGATATTTGGATCTGGCTGCGGGCGGTTCTTGGGACGCGCGGGGTTAAGGTTCTGACTGTTGTGATTATTGTTATCAATTTTCCCTGGTATGCGGTGTGCTGCGACTTGTTCGCGAAGTCGATGAGGAATCTCTTGAGTTTGTTCGGGGTGGCGACGCCGGATTGGACGCACCTTGCCTTGTGCCTTTTGTGCGTAGGCTTAGGAACGCTCGTTGCTTACCGCGGGGTATCTGCGATTACCTGGACGACGCGTCTTTTGGTACCCATCTTGCTGTTGATTGGCGTGGTCGTTGTTATTATCGGATTTTCATCGGTTCCTGCCGGCGTTATTTGGAATTATAAACCGGTGGAACCGCTTTTTGATCATGCGACGACCTCGTATATTCTGTCGATTGAGGCGAATTTTGCCTTTGTCATTACGCTTGTCGGCGGCATGGCCGGTGTGCCGCGTCTCTGCAAGACAGAACGGGGCGGTTTCTATGCGGGCGTGCTCGGACAGGGCCTTTCAGGCTCTCTTTTTGTTGTTGTCGGCGCCGTTATGGCGATAGCGATGCAATACGTCACGGGCGAGATGGTCGAGGATCCGACACTTATGATGGCCACGTTATCGATACCAATTATGGGCCTTATGTCCTTGGTGCTTGTCGCTTTCGCAAATATCGGGACACAAGCCGTCGGCTCGTACCTCTATGCCGTCATGCTGAAGTCGACCTTTAAGAAGGCGGATTATCGTGTTCTCGTTCTTGCTCTCGCGGCCTATGTAAGTATTCTGTGTGTCTGGGGAAAGATTGTCGAGTATTTCGGTGCTTTTTTGACGCTTACGGCGTGTATCTATGCACCCCTCGGCGCATTACTGCTGGTTGATTTCTTTTTCGTGCGGAAACAGAGATTCGATATGCGCAGCGCATTCGAGCTTCCCGGGCACGACGCGTATCGCTATACGAATGGTTATAATATCATCGGACTATTCTGCATTATTGTGGGCTGTGCAATCTCGCTTCTGGTCTACGACCCGATCAATATGGTCGTGCATAATGAGTTCCTGTTCCGCTTCACACCGACAGGACTCTCCTTCGTTGGATCGGGCATCCTGTACCTTCTCTTATGTAAGCTTCCGTTCGTGCGCCGATATATGGGAAAGGACGCGAAATCACGTCCCGATACGAAGCCTTTCGACCGAAATCGCATACCGCCGAAGCAGAACCTTCTGATTATGCCTTTGCTGTGGCTATACTGTCTTGCGATGACGATTCCCGGACGCCTGACCATCAAGAAGACAGGCATCGCCGTCAAGCCTCCTTTTCTTGTCATTGGCTCACACCATTCCTTTACGGACTTTTTCGTGACACCACTGGCGATTTTTCCGCATCGGGCGAATTACATTTCTGAGCTCGAGGGCTTTGAATGGTTTGGCGAGTGGCCGTATCGACAGATCGGCTGCCTCGGCACCAGGAAGTTTGTCGACGATCTGGCTCTCGTGCGTAATATTAAGCGCGTCATTGACAGGAAGGGAATCCTTGTTCTCTATCCGGAGGCTCGGTATGCAAATGTCGGTACTAACAGTAAGCTCTCTTTGTCCGTCGCAAAGCTTGTGAAGTTTCTCAAGGTCCCCGTCGTTACCATCAATATGAAGGGGAACTATCTGCAATCACCGATCTGGAATCTTGTTTTGCGAAAAGAAGCGCGTCTTCATGCCGATCTGACGTATGCGCTGACAAAGGAGGAGGTCCGGGCATTGTCCCTCTGGGAGATTTACGAGAAGATCAGCGAGCTTCTTACCTATGATGAGTATGCATATCAACGAGAGAACAAAATGCGGATCACATATCCGAAGCGTGCGGAGGGTATTCACCTTCCGATTTATCAATGCCGTGACTGCGGGACACAATTTCGAATGAGTTCTCATGAGACGAAGCTCTTCTGCGAGGCTTGCGGAAGCGAGTATGAGATGGACGAGCTTGGCACGTTACAGGGGAAGAACGGTCCGGTCTATATTCCGGACTGGTATGAATGGCAGCGACAGCAGGTGCAAGAAGAGATTTTAAGAGGCGAGTACTGTCTGGATATGGACGTTTCCGTCGAGGCGCTGCCAAACGCGGTCAACTTTATCGATTGCGGGGAAGGCAGGCTTCACCATGACGCGAACGGCTTCACACTTCTTTTCGATGATTATGAGACGAAAAGCCGTCGTCAGCTGGCATGGACCTGCGCGGAGACGGAGTCGATCCACACAGAATACAATTACCGGAACAGAGGACAATGTGTGACATTGTCGACGCCGGACAATACCTACTTTCTGTTCCCCCGGGGCGAAGGATTCAATGCGACAAAGATACAGTTTGCGACGGAGTGCCTTTTCGAACGGTGTGATCTGAAGAAGAAAAAAGGGGCCGGGAAAGGCATCAAGGCGAAGCCTGTTACAGTTACTTATGAGGCGTCTTCGGTTTGCTCGGCACCAGGAGCAACATCCGCCACGGAATGAATATTGACAGGAAGGCACTTGCCGGCAGGTAATGTGCCTCCTTCTATTGTCGGCGCTCCGGCCAGCACATAAAAACTTACACTCGTGTATTCATCAACGCTGTAGGAGGGACGAACTATTAGGGTAGTCCCTTTCTCGTCCCATATGAGACGTGTTGCAAGTGGATTTCCGCCATCGTCGGTCAGTATAGCCAGCTGCGACCAGTCGGCTGATGTATCCATAGGACGGTCGAATTTCACTTCAAAATAGCAGGAGTCACAGCGCTGTATATCCTGGGCGGGCAGTGTGTCCAGCGAGCCGCTAGCCTCGATCTGCTCGCGGTCGGGGACCAGATGTAGCTCGATTGCATCTTCACCATCCCAGGAGACGGAGTAATACAGAGTCGCCTCTTCTAACCGCAGATAGTTATAATCAGCGTTACCGTCTACAAGCTCCCCCTTACCATCCTCTCCGAGGTGATACAGGTGATTGTTATTAAGTGAGAGATAATAGAATTCTCCGTCAAAGCAGACCGGTGAAAAGGCATTGCTCTTTAGGATCGTGGTCAGATTTGAGCCGTCAAGATTCATGGTCTTGATCCTGCCGTCGTCGCAAACATACACACGGTTATTCGGGATATCAAGAGCATAATTATCGTAGATACTTCCATAAACAGAGAACCGGTCACTTGTACACTCCGGCGCCAGATGATCGTCACCGATCTGGTGGTTCAGATAGACCTTAGTCAGTTCGACACTCGCCATTTCAAGAGACCGGTTCCTCTTTTCGTCATTCATAAGAAACGTCTCAAAGGAATTGCTGGTGGACTCGTACATGCCGGTTCCAAAGGTGACGTCGGAGTGATAGAGCTCTCCATCTATGACGATCTGATTCCAAGCATGTGTTGTGTTATCGACGTAGTCACAGGAAATTCCGAATTTCGGCAGAAGATAAGCCATATATTCTGAGAACCCCCAGCAGATACCTACCTTGTTGATCAGAATACTGTCAGGCCCCATCGTCTCTGCGTCAATTATATCGGGCGCGTAGTTCGACATCTCGCAAACATACTGGTAAAGCGCCGCATACGTCTGTAAATCTGTAGCGCCTTCAGGGACTACATTGTAGAGGATTTGACCGAGTCTTGCCGAAAGCGTCTCCTGCCGCAGATCAAACTGTTCTTTGTTGTACGTATGGTACGAAAAAATTGCTTCACTCTCATCCTCCGAGCAATACACAAATGTCATGTGAGAGAGACGGAAAAAGGATTCACTGATCAGAAGATTGAAGACACTGTTCTTCTCCTCGAAGGAGAGTGGATAGGGACTCAAGTCAAATGACTTCTTATGATCGAGAGCCGCCCTGAACAAATCATTATATAAAAGGATGCTGGTATCTGACAGCTCTTGGTTCAGGTGGCTGTGGTTGATATCGGCGAATGGATCTTCCAGCTCGGCCGGATCTGTCGAGGGATTCGTTTTGACCTCGACAGAAACAAGTTTTGCCGATTCCCGTGGGGCCGGCTCGGTCGGAACCGTCGTTTCAGACGAGGTAACAGCAATTGTGGGCGCTGTCTGAGACGGTTGAGCCGCCGTACAAGACGAGAGCAGCAAAGTCAGAGAAAGTACCGTACAGAGGATGATATTCACAAAACGTCTATGCATATATTTTTCCTTTTCAGATGTGTTTCTAAATTTGAATCGCTTTTGAGTATAACGCAAATTCATCAAATGTTCACCAAGCAAAACGTTCTGCGTTGCCTCGGCCTCTCTCTTATACATGCTATACTTGAACCGTGTATATTTTGTCGCGAAAAGACCCTTCCCGGGCTTCATCTCGAATGCTTCTAGGACTGATAGCCCCGGAATCGCCGGGGAAAAATCGGGAATTCAGGAGCTCAGGAGATCGTATATTCGGGAATTCGAAAATTTCATTTGAAAGCATTCTTTGCGGGAGGTATTCCATGGGACAGTTCTATCACGTAGCGGTAAGCGGAGATGACCGGTCAATGGGTACGGCTGATACACCTTTTCGAACGATTTCACAGGCGGCTGCGATAGCCCTGCCGGGAGATACCGTTATCGTCCATGAGGGAACCTATCGGGAATGGGTCAAACCTCAGAACGGCGGAGCCAATGAGATCGAACGGATCATCTATGAGGCAGCTCCCGGTGAGAACCCCGTTATCAAGGGATCGATGGAGATCACGTCCTGGGAGAAGGTCGGCGACAGGGTGTGGAAGACGACTGTCCCGAACCTGATTTTCGGTGACTATAATCCTTATACGGAGGTCCTGGGCGGCGACTGGTATCTTTTCCCTGTTGAGTACGATGTCCATGCGGGCGATGTATATCTGAATGGCAAGTCGCTGTTTGAGGCGGAGTCGCTGGAAGCGTTGAAGGACCCGCAGAAGCGATATCACGGCTACGTTCCGGTGTGGAGTAAGTTTGTCGAGAAGATCAAAGATCCCGATTTCACTATCTATCAGTGGTTTGCCGAGGTCGGTGACGACGAGACGGTTATTTATGCAAATTTTCAGGATGTGGATCCGAATCAGGAATTGACCGAGATCAATGTGCGCAAGTGCTGCTTCTATCCAGAGAAGACGGGGATGAATTACATCACGGTTCGCGGTTTTGAGATGGCGCAGGCCGCCTGTCCCTGGACGCCGCCGACAGCGGATCAGCCGGGACTTATCGGGCCGCATTGGAGCAAGGGATGGATCATCGAAAATAACGTGATTCATGACGCGAAGTGCAGTGCGATCAGCATCGGAAAAGAGATGTCGACGGGGCACAATATGTGCACACGCTACCACCACAAGCCGGGATACCGGTATCAGATGGAAGCTGTTTTTCGCGCATTGCAGATCGGATGGAGCAAGGAGACAATCGGGTCGCACATCATTCGCAACAATACAATTTATGACTGCGGGCAGAATGGCATCGTCGGTCATATGGGCTGTGTCTTCAGCAAAATCTACAACAATCACATCTACAATATAGCCGTAAAACACGAGTTCTTCGGGTATGAGATAGGGGGCATCAAGCTGCATGCAGCCATTGATGTCGAGATCTGCAACAACCGTATCCATGACTGTACGCTCGGGACCTGGCTCGACTGGCAGGCACAGGGTGCAAGGATCAGTAAGAATCTTTTCTACAGAAATGACCGCGACTTCATGATTGAGGTCACCCACGGCCCGTTCCTGATCGATAATAATGTATTTGCGTCGCCATACAGTATTGATAATGTCGCACAGGGAGGCGCGTATGTGAACAACCTGTTCTGCGGCATCATGCGCAAGATCAAGACACTCGACCGCGCAACACCGTATCATTTTCCTCACAGTACGGATGTGTCAGGGTTTGCGGTAGTTTACAGCGGCGACGACCGGATTTATAACAACATATATGTTGGCGCAGAGCCGATCCCGGCTGGATATCCGGAGGTTTTCTACGGAACGGCAGGATATGACGCCTGCACGGATTCATACGAGGAGTATCAGGAGAAGATCCTCGCGCTCGGCATCGGTGACCACGATATTTTTATGAAGGTCGAGCAGCCGGCGTATGTGAACGGGAACGTCTACTTCAAGGGGGCCGCCTCTTTTCGCACGGAGAAGAGCGCCTACATTAAGGACAGCTTTGACCCGCAGGTCCGTGTGGAAGAAGAGGGCAATCAGGTATTCCTCTCTATTGAGCTTCCTTCCGATATAACGATGCCGCAAACGCAGATTGTTACAACAGAGCGGCTCGGTAAGGTTCGCATGGTCGACGTGATTTTCGATGATCCCCGGGGCCGTCCGATTCGAATCGATCAGGATCTTACCGGCAAGCTAAGAGCTGAGACTCCGACGGCCGGGCCGGTGGAGGGCCTGAAGCCCGGACCAAACCGCGTTAGGGTCTGGTAATGTCTCGTCGTATCTGATTTTTCTCGAAAACTCAGCGGCGGGAGTGCCCATCCAGAAGGGTCGGCACTCCCGCTGTAAATACAAAACGCAATCGGAAACAGAAAAATACCGGCGCGCACATGAAAATCGCACCGGTATCCTTATGAGGGGGCAGAAAAAGCAACCTCCGTTTTGATGCGTATCTATCCGGTGTCGCGTTTTCGGTTAGTTGACCTCTTCGAATGCCTGCATCGGGCAGTAACGCATGCATTTACCGCAGTATATGCAGGTCGACTGGTTCACGGAAGGCAGGTTGTAGCCTTCCTGACTGATGGCACCGACGGGACAGGTGCGCATCGCCGGACAACGATGGTTCTGGGGGCATCGATTCGGGTTGACAGTAATCCTATTCATATAAATTACCTCATTTGTACATTCTAGCATTTTACTTGCTCAAAAACTCTCAAAATTTAAAGAGATATAGACATATTTTTCGTCAAAAAACACTGATATTTCAGGGCTTTTCGGGGTTCGAGCTTCTTCCGCGGATGTGATGTAAGGAACGGTTTGGAATGTCACTTCTTTTCGTGGCATAATAGGATAATAAAAATAGAAGAATCTGTTCTTGCTCTGCTACTATGAAGGTCTGCGGAACCGTTGTCATTGCAACCTTCTACTTGCGTTCGGCAGCCTTTGTACCGCAACGATACAAGATTTTGTCCGGACGCCGCAGGAATCCTCTTCCTTCTGGCGGAGGAAGACGTCAATCAAGGAGAAAAATGATCCATGCGACTTCTGATCATTCGTCACGGTGACCCGGATTATGAGCTCGACTCCCTCACTCCCGCCGGGGAGCGAGAGGCGGAGCTGTTAGCCCGGAGACTGCAAAAGATTGACGTCGCTGCCTTCTATTCCTCGCCTCTGGGACGGGCACGCAGGACGGCTGAACCGGCCCTACGCCTGTCGGGTAGGGAAGCAGAGGTGCTTCCGTGGCTTGTCGAGTTCGAGCCTAAGATCATTGATGTACAGACAGGTGAACGGCGGATCGCCTGGGACTGGCTTCCTGTCGACTGGACCGGTGAGTCTCTTTTCTATGATAAGGACCGTTGGCACACACACCCGGTGATGCGGGAGGCAGACGTAAAACGGCATGTTGACCGGGTCGCCGAGGGACTGGACGCACTGCTGCTGAGGCACGGTTATCAACGCGAGCATAATGTATACAGGGCAGTCAGCCCGAATCGGGATACGATCGTGCTGTTTTGTCATTTTGGAGTCGAGTGTGTGATTCTGTCCCACCTGTTGGGAATATCGCCGATGACACTGTGGCACGGGTTCTGTGCTCTGCCTACTTCGGTGTCAACTCTGATTACGGAAGAACGAAGAGAGGGTGTGGCGTATTTTCGAGTCAACAGCTTTGGCGACGCGTCTCATCTATTAGAGGCGGGGGTCGAACCGTCTTTCTCGGCCAGATTCTGCGAGACCTATGACGATATGAGCGAGCGGCATGATTGATATCAGCCGCCCGATATGAAGGAAGGAAAACAAGATGGACAGGAGCCTCTTTCTGCCGGTTTCCCGGCAGGATATGACAGAACGGGATTGGTACTATTACGATTATCTGGTCGTCACGGGCGACGCATACGTCGATCATCCCAGCTTTGGCCCTGCAGTCATCGCGCGGGTCCTCGAAAACGCCGGCTACCGTGTGGCAGTGTTGGCCCAACCGGACTGGAAGAATGCCGACGCTTTTCGCGAGATCGGCCGGCCGCGCTACGGCGTGATGATCGGATCGGGCAATATCGACTCGATGGTCGCACATTATACAGCCTCGAAGAAGAAGCGGAGCGAAGACTTCTACTCGCCCGGACGGTTGGCGGGACGAAGACCGGATCGCGCCGTGAACGTCTATACAAGACTGGCCAGAGAGGCCTTTGGCGTGGACATGCCGATCATCATCGGAGGCCTGGAGGCGTCCTTGCGGCGTTTCGCACATTATGATTACTGGGACGACCGCGTGCGTCCGAGCGTGCTTTTCGATTCTGGCGCAGATCTCCTGATTTACGGTATGGGCGAGCGAACGGTCCGCCTGATTGCCGACAGGCTTCGTACGGGCGGCAAAGCTCTTTCCGCCCTTACCGATGTTCCCGGAACGGCCTTTGCCGTAACAGATGCCGGACCGTTCCTCTCTGACGGGCTGCTGTGCCCCGGTCTTGAGGAGGTCACATCTTTCCGCCGGACTTATGCCGAAGCAACGAGGCTCCAGTATGAGGAGCATGATCCTGTTCGAGGCAGGACGCTGATCCAGAAGCACAAAGACCGTTATCTGGTTGTGCTTAAGCCGGCTATGCCGCTGTCCCGCGAGGAACTTGACGCGGCGGCGGAGCTTCCGTATACAAGAGAGTCTCATCCGGATTATGATGCACTCGGAGGAGTTCCCGCACTGGACGAGGTGCGATTCTCGATTATACATAACCGCGGGTGCTTCGGCTCATGCAATTTTTGCAGCCTCACCTGGCATCAAGGCCGCATGGTGACCTCCAGAAGCGAGGATTCTGTCGTGCGCGAGGCGCAGAGATTAAGCGGACACAAGGATTTCAAGGGCTATATACACGATGTGGGCGGACCGACCGCGAATTTTCGACATTACTCCTGCAAGGATCAGGACAAACGCGGGATGTGCAAGCAGAAGCATTGTCTGACACCGGAGCCCTGCGCGAAGCTCGACGCCGATCATACCGAGTATCTGAAGCTTCTTAGACACCTGCGCAGTCTGCCTCGGATCAAGAAAGTATTCGTACGGTCCGGTATCCGTTACGATTATCTGCTCGAAGATAAGGGTGGGGAGTTCTTCGCTGAGTTGGTTGAGCACCATATCTCCGGCCAGCTGAAGGTTGCGCCAGAACACTGCATTGATCATGTTCTCGACTTTATGGGCAAACCTCATTTTGATGTGTATCGCCGCTTCATGGAGATGTATGAGAATCTCAACAAGAAGCACGACAAAAACCAGTTCATTGTGCCATACCTGATGAGTTCACATCCCGGAAGCACACTGGCAGACGCAGTTGCTCTTGCCGAGTATCTGCATTCGATCGACCGGACGCCCGAGCAGGTTCAGGACTTCTACCCGACGCCGGGTACAATCTCGACCTGCATGTACCACACCGGCTATGATCCGATGACCATGACCCGCGTCTATGTTGCTAAGACACAACACGAGAAGGAGCTCCAGCGCGCTTTGCTTCAATTCCGGAACCCCGAGAAGAGGTCTCTTGTCGCCGAAGCCCTCTACAAGGCGAACCGTCCTGACCTGATTGGCCACGATCCTCGTTGTCTGATCCGTCCGCCCTCGAAAAGCACGACCGCAGATGCGGGTAAGACGGGTCGTTCCGGAAAAGCAAACCGTTCCGGTTCTCCCGGCGGCACACGAAAGCCGGGCTCTCCGGGAAAGTCAGGCTCTCAGGGCGGTACCAGAGCAAAGGGAAAACCCGGAAGACCTTCCACCGCACAGAAATCTTCAAAACCGTCCAAGCCGGCCAAATCGTTTATATCAAGTAAACCGGGCTCGCCGAAGAATGCCAAGTCGGCCAAGTCGGCCGTGAATGACAAGAGAAGGAAGGGAGGCATATCATGAGAATTTACAAGAGGATCGACCATCGTGCGAACGCTCAGGATCTTATCAAACGGGATCATAGACTCAGGATCGAATACCTGTACCTTGATCTTGACACATGTGACCGCTGCATAGGAACAGAGGGGGTTTTATCGGATGTCCTTGCGAAGTTGACTCCGGCGCTCGAACTTGCCGGATATCAGATTGCGTATGAAAGAATCGAAATCATTGACGCAGCGACGGCAATCAAGCATCACTTCCTCTCATCGCCGACGATTCGGGTGAACGGCCACGACGTCGATGCCCGGGTGCGCGAAAATAGTTGCGGCTGTTGCAGTGACATCTCCGGCTGTGATGTCGACTGCCGGGTCTTTACCCACGACGGGAAGATGTATGAGGTCCCGCCGGAATCCGTGTTGGCCGACGCGCTCCTTCGGACAATATTCGCACCGCCGAAACGCGCGACAAAAACGACCTATCAACTGCCGCAGAATCTTGTGGCCTTCTTTGCGGGAAAAGAAAAACAGTCGAAATCTTAATCAGGAGTGGGGATTTTTCGGAATCATTATTGTTATTTTTCGAATATTGCGTACACGGTGATTTGACCGTGGGATTCGTGCTAAAATGTCGAATACGAACCCCGATTTCACGGGGAAAAATATCGCCGGAGGTTTTTTATGACGAAAAGAGGACTGAATCCATACTTGCCTTCCTGGGAATACATTCCGGACGGTGAGCCGCGAGTGTTCGGTGACCGCGTCTATATTTTCGGGTCGCACGACCGGTACAATGGCCATGATTATTGCCTGAACGACTATGTCTCGTGGTCTGCTCCGATTGATGATCTATCCGACTGGACCTATGGCGGCGTTATTTTCCGGCGCTCAGATGACCCGATGAACCGTGACGGCGGGATGTGCCTGTTTGCTCCGGACGTAACGGTCGGGCCTGACGGCCGTTATTACCTGTATTATGTGCTCAACCGACACCATGTCATCTCCGTCGCTGTCTGCGATACGCCGGACGGGCAATACGAGTTCTACGGACGGGTGAAGCATCCGGACGGTACGCTTCTGGGCGACCGCGAGGGCGATATGCCGCAGTTCGATCCCGGTGTGATCACGGAAGGCGACAAGACCTATATCTACACAGGCTTTTGTTGGCCGACCGATACCTCTCGAAAAGGACCTGTCGTGTATACGCTCGGACCGGATATGCTGACTGTAATCGACGGACCGTCTCTTGTTGCGCCGAGTAAGCCTTATGGTGCCGGAACCGGCTTTGAAGGACACGAATTTTATGAAGCGCCCTCGATTCGCAAGGTCGGGGATACGTACTATTTTGTCTACTCCTCTATTCGTTACAGTGAGCTGTGTTATGCGACGAGCAAGTCGCCGACGGAAGGCTTTGTATACCGGGGCGTTATTGTTTCCAATAATGACTTCAACATCGACAGCTACAAGCCGGCAGATAAACCGATGTACTACGGCGGCAACAATCACGGCGACTTTATCGAGATCAACGGCCAATACTATATCTTCTACCATCGTCATACAAACGGTACGAATTTCAGCCGGCAGGCCTGTGCGGAGAAAATTACGATCCTGCCCGACGGTACGATTCCGCAGGTAGAAATGACGTCGGTCGGCATGTGCGGAGAGCCTTTTACAAAGGGAGAAACGATCCCTGCCTATGCGGCCTGCAACTTATTCTCCCCGACCGAACAAGCTTATACCGGTGATCCCGGAAGCTGGCTCGACAGCCGGTTTCCGAAGATCATGCAGGACGGCTGCGATAAAGAAGAAACACCCGGCTATATTGCAAACCTGAGAAACGGAGCGATGGCGGGATTCAAATACGTCGACTGCCAGGATGTCAGCCGAGTGACTGTAACACTCCGGGGCGGCGGCGGAGAGGCGATCGAGATTCTGACAAAATGGGATGGCGAGCCGGTCGGAGAGATTCCGATCGATTCCTGGACCGAATGGAAAGAATTTTCGGCGGACGTGAAGATACCGGACGGCTGTCATTCGATCTATCTGAAATATCGGGGACAAAGCTACATGAGCCTTCTATCCTTTATCCTCGAGTAACTGACACTTCCTAAAAACTTGAAATAAAACCAGCTGTGCGCAACTGACACTTCCGGAAACTTAAAAAACAATCTGCTGTACCTAAAAGAGACCGCCTCATCTGACTTTAAAAAAGTCATTTGAGACGGTTCTTTTCGTGTTGTCCGAATTTCTTTGAAGGGAAAAACCGAAAAAAACAGAGGGTGCAAAATTTTCAGCTTTCTGTTAAAATTTACATGTTTTGCTTTTTGCAGACAATAAAACATATATTTCTTAGGAGGATAATGTGCATAATCAATTAAAAAAATCCATCGTTCGTTATTCCTGTGTGTTCCTTCTGGCGGCCTTCACTCTAACGTCATCGGGATGCGGAGGGGACAGTCAGACGACAACTCCTACTACCACCAGAAGCTTGACGGAAAGCAACATTACGACGACGCAGGTAGTAGTAGAGGATACGGGAACCGGAGACGCAGCAACGGTAAGCGTGGTTGATGAAAGTAATGCATCTGCTGAGTCGACCGCGGCAGAAGGATTATCCGATGAGGCGGGGTCGACAGATATCAACGGGATTGTACTCCCGTCCGTTAAGGAGCAGGTGTTACTTGAGAAGTCCGGGGTTGTTCTTAAGGCCGTTGGCATGCAAAATCACCCGGAAAAAGGCGCCTGCCTAATCCTGTCTGTTGAGAATCAATCTGACAAGAATATCTGGGTTAGCTGTCACAGTCTGGCGGTAAATAACCTGATGGTAGATACTACGGCTGTGCTGTATACAGTTGTAGCCAAGGGGGAAACAAAGGAGGACATACTTCCTTTGGACTCCGCATATCTTGCCGGTGCCGGAATCAGTAATATCGGCGAACTGGATATGGTCTTTGGAATCTATGACAAAGATAGCTTAGACCAAATTTGGACAACAGACATTGTCACGATGCAGACCTCCGACGTTGCAGAAATGGATGAAGAGCCGGATTTCGCAAAAGATCCTGTAACGGTCTTTGATCAGGAGGGTATTTGTGTGTCATTTTGCGGCAAAAGCGCAGATGAGGAAAACAAGATTATTCATCTCTTAATCGAAAACAACAGTGAAATCGAAACGGAAGTCATTTTCAACAATTATCTGATTAACGATAAGACGCTTAAACAAGCCTCCTCGGGAAAATCTTTACCCGGGACCCGAATTCTCGTAGAAGTCACGCTACAGAACAAAGATCTCGAAAAAATCGGTATGTCCGGCGATATTAAAACCTTCGGATTTGAAGTCGAGAGTTACAAGTGTCCTGAATATAAACAGATTCTCATGAGCGTCAAAGTGGATTTCTCTGTCGCCTAAAGGGAGTTAAGCATAACCTTATGACCCGAAGCACGATTGCTTGGTGTTGAAAAACAGCCCTGAAGAGAGGTGCACCGACGAAACAGAACGCAGACGGCCCTTT
>CAZOFY010000024.1:0-31365 GCA_964579245.1 uncultured Mageeibacillus sp. | reverse complement strand
ATTTCGTGGGTAATCATTGACAAATAACTTGTTTGTTGCTCATTGATGCACATACTTATAACCGTCTTTCGCATATTTAGTAGGTAATCATTGATAAATGGAGAATTTAAAGCCCTTTCCCCGAACTACGGCAAATCTCCGTTAAAAACATAACAACGCCCTAAGAGAATATTCTTCATATGAATCGCTTTGGGCGTTGAAGGCGCATTTGGCCTGATAAAAGAAGACAGTGGATTCCGAAGATTCCTGATGCGGGGAAAAAATCCGAACCGAATTCCTTCTGATGAGCATGGGTTACAAGATAACCCATGCTAAAATTCTGGGAAATCGATGTGGCCAGCTGCTTTCACGAGAAGGAAATCGCCTGATATACACTAGAAAAAGCGGAAGAAAAGCATACCGTTGAATTTACTGCGCCCAAAACACAAAGAATCCACAATAGGTGTATAAAAAACACCTCAAATGACCCCGGAAATATCTCGTTTGAGGCGTTATACACCCAGAAACACATAAGAAGAGGCCGTTACTCCAGTGACTTTTCAATCACTTCTGCAACAGCCCCTTTATCTTGTAAAGAGAAACGTCAGACCGCAACGATATACAAGGATCCCGTTTCAAACACAACATTTCCCAACGATTTAAGCAGAGCATCATCGATGGTGGGATACTGAACACGTTCCAAATTTCCAACAATTAGGTATCGCACATTATATTTTGCCAGTATTGCTGAAACCGTGGCAGCATCGGTTGCCGTGTAGATGTTTGCAACGTCAGAGTTTCTAGGCGTCAATATGTCTCTCCAAACATCAGTTTTGTCAGGATCACTGACTAACTCACCCTGTTCATTGACGATTCCCTGAAACCGCCAAAGCCATTCATGAGTTTGCCAGCCGATGATTGTTGGAAGTCCGGTGTAAGCTGAGACAAGACAATTATCCGTATAGCTCAGTCCATACGCTTCGCAGATGACTGGAGTTCCCGGAACATTCGAATTCAGCCAATCAATTGCTTCCGCATAGTATTCCAAATCTCCGGCTGCTCCAGGAAGCTGTGGGCTGTCTCGGCTAATGACCGCCCTTGTTCCATCCAGAGTAAATGATTCGTCCATGGTAATCGGCCCGGTTCGCTGATCGATAGAAACAAAGGGATACGTACCCGGAAGGATCAGAGCTGCTGTGAGAACGACTGCTACGCACAGAACTGCAACTTTTCCCTTCGTGCTCTTCCACTTAAGAGAATAAACCCTAAGCGCCGTGTAACCAATTACAAGGGAGAGGAGGATAAAGGCGGCAAATGTGAACTTAAACATGGTATTCGCACGCTTGTAGCTTCCTCCGTAGATATCCATTACGTAGAAAATCTCCGGTGCCGCGAGCAGCAACACTCCTACAACGGAGATTCCGGACATAAATAAATCCGAAGGATTCATCTTCGAAAAGAATCTTGATACCGTATTCTGAGCCAATGCAGCCTCTGTGTCATTTGACTTGGTACCTTTCCCCCAAATCGTGCAAATCGTAATGGTGATAACAACAAGAGCAAACAGGATATGTGTGCACCAGAGGATAAAAAACTGATATGGAGATGTGTGATGCGGTGTTAAGGCCAGTGCGTTCGCGATCATGTCGAAATTTGCTTGAAAGGTCAGGGCACTTAGTGTCGAGAGAGAAAACAGAAGGCTCATACCCAATCCTGTGCGTGTCAACGCGCACGGAAGAAGCGATGTACCAAAAATTGAGACGAGAAGAACCAGTACTTGTAGAATCACATGAACATAAGGAGAAGAAGAAAAAGTAAGGTAGCTCAGCAGAATCATGGTCAACTGGGCAACGAAGAAAATTGCTCCACTAACGGACGCAAACTTCTTCGATACCTTTGAACAGTAGATAAGAAGCACCATGCAAGAAACGATGAAATAGATCAGAAAGTCCCAATAATTCGTCATGGTTGCGATTCCAAGCAAGACTCCAACGATTAGCAGTTCAGGCTGCAGGAGTTGAGAGATCTCGTTTTTCAAACACTTGATCATGTTGTAATCTGCTGCTGACGCTGTGTCGGCGGAAATGCTTTTTGCGCGAAAATAAAGCGCGTACAATATGGCAAGGATCAGCATGACGACCATCATGCTGATGACGTGAGCGTGAAGGTCGCCCAAAATATAGGAATAGCATGGAAACTCATGGATCGTCCGGTCGCCTTCCTGGACCACTTTCAACGCTGAGTTTATAATTTCACTTTCTGGATTGTGTCCGATAAAGCGGGTGGAATCAGGATAGAAAAAACTATCGGTGCGTCCGACTTCGAGCCCGCAGAGTTTAAAAACCGATAACAGGAAGTTTCCGCCCCCGTTCTGATAATAGAAAAAGGCATGAGAATTGCCGAATATGGTTACGGCAAAGGCGCTTAATAATCCCGCGGCAACACGAAAAAACTGTTTGGACCGGATCCCCAAAATGACGGTAGTAACAAGATTGTTCTTGTCGCCCGCCGCAACATGAAAAAACCGTTTGGACCCGTTCCCCTTACGAACAGATCCATCAAGGAACAAAGAGCCCAAGGAATATGACATTCCAAAGGACATGGCAAAACAGGTACACATGGACAACGTGTAGGCAACACCCGTCTTAATGGAGGAGAGCTTCGCGATCAGCGCATATATGTATTGTCCGAAATAATAATAGTTGATCGATTTCCCCGCTAGCCAAGGGTCAGGTGCCGGCAATGCTTCGGTACGAACGAGCGCATTCAGAAAGGCAAAGTCCATGAACTTCTCTTCGCCGTTAATTTCAGGTCGGGTTCCTTTAATGATGCACCAGGCAAAAAGCGCTAAGACGAAAATCGATTCTTCAAAAGCGATATTCCTGACATCCGAAGAAGAAGATAAAGCAGCAACGGCTGCTTTTCGCGTTTGCGGTACACCCCAGCTGATTCCTGCCAGAAGCAATACAAGTAAGAAAATAACAGGGCGGTTGAAGGGAAGAATCCGGATGTATGCAAGCGTCCATAGGATAAAGGCTACAGTGAGAATCCCAATCGCCTTCGAAAAACCATAACCCTTTCCCGTGAAGGCGGAAAAAATCGTGGCAGCCAGAGGAAATGCCGCAACACCGAATGCAAACAAGACAAACCACCAGACAAGAAAATTACCCTGATCTCCCCTCAGAAAAAAAGAAAGAAGGACAGACAGCAGAAGCGGCACTGATAAGACAACGAGACTCTTTGGAGCAATCTGATCGCGAATTGAAGGTGATTCAAGGCTCAGTCGCTTAGAGTAAGCTATCTTTCCTGCCTTTGGACTTTGGCCCGATCTACGATTTCTGCTCATATACATCCCTTTCAAAGACCCTAAATGCTCAGCTGATCCGGTCAGATGAAGACGCTAATTCCAGTTTAGCAGAGAAATCTTGTTCGATGTTCTTGGCGAGCTGACGAGCAATCGCAATACAGCCATCCATTCGATATTCCGTCTTATCATCCTCCGGGTTGCCGATCATGGCCATGCTGCCTACGTACAAACCTGGAATGGGCGACAGTAGGGAGGAACTCGAATTCGATGTGGGAATCGAATATCTGGTGCGCGTCAATCGCCATGTCAGAACATCGCTTCGGCGGACGGAAGGGTTCTGAAGTTGCAGGTGCTTGAAAAAATCAGAGAAAACCTCAGCATCCGAAGCGGTCCAAAGAGGATGGGAATTGAGAAAGGATCCGAATAGAAAAACAACATGCCCACCATAACGCTTCTCGCCGACAAGATTCGTGTGCTCAATCATGCGCTGAAAAGGGGAACTGAACGGAATCGGACGGGAAAAGCAGCCATTGATCTGTGTCTTTGTCAGCAGCATAAGACACATATTGGCTTTATATGTGACATCCATCAAGGCATCCCGGTAATCAGTCGGAAGATTCAAATCATGTGAAATGTGTGCAAAGTTACGACAGGAAGCAGAATACATCACTCCATCTGCTTCAAGGTTCAGAGTGGTACAATCTGCGAGCACGCAGGAGATCTGGAAACGAGACGAAATATTCGTCGAACCGGTTGAAGGGAAAACAGGTGAGGAGAAGGATTGGCCCGTTGCAAAGACCTGATTTCCTGCCGGTTGCGTGGCTATGTCCTGGATGGAGACATTCTGTTCGCTTTTGCCTGAAGCTATTGAGGTGATATCAACGGCAGTATAACCATAATGGATCATGCCACCTCTGTCTGTTATCTCCTGTGTGAGTGCGCTGATCAGGGAATGAAAGCCGTTTGTGGCATAACCGAGCTTCTTGCGCCCGACCTTCCCGTACCAAAGAGAATCGAACCATTCGATTTCATCAAACAGTCCCAGTTCCTTGAAAAGTGCCAGCACATGACGGTCATTCTTCCGGATATGATGGGGCAGCAGTTCAATATACTCATGTCCGAGACGCATCGAAGAAAGCATTCCTCCGGCTGTCGAATGCTGTTCAATCAACTGGATTGTGAAACCCTTGCGTGAGAGTTCCCAGGCACAGACCAGACCGGTTATTCCCGCGCCGATCACGCATATAGTGGGGCGTGTCTCTCTTGTACTCATTTGATAATCTTCTTCGACTCCATATAATATCTCTTCTCAAAAGCCTCTCCCATGGAAAAGGTTTTCCGCGGAAAAACGCCCTCTCTTAAAATCGTCGCAAAAAAACTATTCTTTGTAATAGCGGGAAGAAGAAACCCCGTATTTCCTTCCATGGCAAGACTTCTGACAGAATCCTCGCCATGGATGTAATCGATTCGTACGGACGGATCCGAGGCGGACAGGTGGTCTAGAAATGCTTGTAAAGAACCAACGGCCAGTGAGTGATTCGGCTTTGATAAGGTCATGACGTAACTCTCACGCTCGGATATGATAGGGAATGTCTGGGTATCAGACGATGTTGACTTGTCGCTGTCGGCGTATTCTCTCTGTGTATAAAAACGAAAGCCCTGCTCGGAAAAAAATCTTCCGGCGGTTGCATAGAACTTCTCAGCCGGCAAGCCAAAAGCTACACGATGGATCGGTTCAAATTCGAGTCCCCCGTCATGAATATTGACGACCTCAACAAGCGAAAAGCGGGCGGGATGAGATTGGCGATCGTCTTCCGGCAAGGCTGAACGGATCGCTTCCCAGTGGGCTTTGGCGGTTGCAAGGGAGTGGTTCCCGTCTCCGACGGCAAAAAGGAATCCATCGGACGATTTGTTCAACAACTGTTGAAGACCGTCAATGATTCCGGTTGCTTCAGAGGAACCCGCATCTGCAAAATAACCGGTGATATGACCGCCGCCTTGCATCAGGTCAATGTCGTATAATGGCTCGCTTCCAGTGTTGATAAGCGAATTAAATGCCTTCTCGATCACAAGGTGATCAGGATCGTCAATCAAAAGCATGATATGAGGGACTTCAATAGGCGCATCTCTGCGAATGCGGACGCGAGGCGGAATTCTTGATAATACAGTACCCTCGGTGGCACGGATACGGCTCTTGTTACCGGGGGTGAAATCATACTGCTCCAAATCGACTGCGAGGACCAAGCCCTTCCGAGAGGAATGAAGCGATGTCGACCGATCCAGCAAAATGAAACCTTCAGGAAGGCTGACCAGAATGTCACCGGAAAGATATTGCTGCATGGAGCGATTGACGGCATCGATTTTGGAATCAAGAGAAGCGGAGGATAAAGACTCCAGATATACTTCTGGCAATATCAGATGAAGAGTTGAATATGCATTCTCTGTGATTCGCTCAGTCTCCTCCCAATACTCCGGCTCGGATGTGAACTGATCACAGGCGATAACGGGCCATAGAGAAAGGTCGACATGCTTGCTGGGAATCAAGATTCGCGGCTGAGAAACAGCCAGCTCCGGAAATACAGATGACAACATGAGATCCTCCCTGAAAGAAAAAGATGTACTCGATATTGTAACACAGAACAGCTCTGGCCGCCATGATAAGGTGATTTTGGACAACCGTAATCTAAAGGCACGCTATCCGTATTTACATCTGATCAAAATCGAGCCCTGCGATTCGTTAACACAGCTTGTTTTTCCTAAAAGTAAAACAATACTAAATCGAAGAGAAAAACTGGCATATGAAACGTTACGCCCGCACATTCTTAAAAAATATGACATGTTTAAAAAAGTTTATACGCATTATTCTTACCATACCAAATTGACAATAAGCACAAAATATCCATATAAAAATGACAAAATGCACAAAGAGAAAAGAGTATGTTGACTTTGCTGTGGTTGAGATATACAATTTGGACATGAGCATACGCATTTTTGTGACACAAATAGCAGACTGCTCTAGACAAGCACAAATCTTACTATTTGAACTTTGCGAGAAGCGCCTGGAGTGCCAATCGCAAGTTGAGCTCGTACGGGTAGTGTGCAGTCCTCTGCAGATTACAAGTGATACAAGAGGGGAGGGAGTAAGGGCAGGCTAGTTTATAATTGAACATTTCTAGTACGACTTGGCATAATGCTTACCAGTAAATTAAAAATTAAAAGGAGATTAATGACATGAAAAGAGCTATGAAACTCATTGCCGGCTTTATTGCGGCAGCTTCTCTTCTTTCTGTTGCAGCATGTAGCGGCGGAGCAGGCGGCGGTGCCGCTGATACTGTCAAAATCGGTGTTGCAATGCCTACGAAGTCCCTTCAGCGTTGGAACCAGGACGGCGACAACATGAAGAAGCAGCTTGAGGAAGCGGGATACACAGTTGATCTTCAGTATGCAAACGATGACATTGCCACACAGGTTACTGAAGTTGAGAACATGATTACCGGCGGATGTGACGTTCTTGTTATCGCTTCCATCGATGGTTCCTCTCTCGGCGCAGTTCTTGACAAGGCGAAAGCAGCTAACATTCCGGTTATTGCTTATGACCGTCTCCTGATGAATTCTGACGGCGTTTCCTATTACGCTACATTCGACAACTTCCGCGTTGGCGAGATCCAGGGCGAGTACGTTGTAAATGCTCTTGACCTTAAGAATGCTGCAGGCCCCTTTAACATGGAGCTCTTCGCTGGAGACCCCGGCGACAACAATGCTAAGTTCTTCTTCGACGGCGCTATGAGTGTTGTACAGCAGTACATCGACTCCGGCAAACTCGTTGTTGTATCCGATCAGAAGACATTTGACCAGGTTGCCACAGCCGGCTGGAAGTCTGAGAATGCTCAGAGCCGCATGGACAATCTGATTACAGCTTACTATGCTGACGGCACTAAGCTTGACGTAGTTCTTTGCTCGAATGACTCTACTGCATTTGGCGTTGAGAATGCCCTTGACAATGCCGGAAATTACAAGGTTGGAGAGAACTGGCCGATCGTTACAGGTCAGGATTGTGACAAGCCGAACACGAAGAACATGATTGCCGGCAAGCAGTCGATGTCTGTTTTCAAGGACACTCGTACTCTGGCCGCCAAGGTTGTTGAAATGGTTACAGCTATCGTCACCAAGAAGGAAGTTCCTGTAAATGACAAAGAATCCTATGACAATGGCAAGTTGAAAGTTCCTACATTCCTTTGCGAACCCGTATTTGCTGACAAGAACAACTACAAAGAGCTCCTGATCGACAGCGGATACTACAAAGAAGCAGATCTTGCATAATCGACCGATTGAATCTGAAAGCATTATGTTAACATTTCGTGGGTTATAAAGTGATATAAGTTTCTGGTGGCGGGCCGGGCTTCCTTGTCCTGGACAAAGAGCCCGGCCCTGCTCTATCCCGATGATACACAGTAATGGTAAATATTAGAACGGAGGGAAAGACATTGGCAAAAACACTTCTGGAAATGAGGGAGATTACCAAGCTTTTTCCTGGTGTTAAGGCTCTCGATAATGTCAACCTTGTCGTGGAAGAAGGAGAAATCCACGCACTTGTCGGTGAAAACGGCGCCGGTAAATCCACCCTGATGAATGTTCTGAGTGGAGTTTATCCACACGGTACATATACAGGTGAGATTTTGTATGACGGGGTAGAGTGCAAATTTAAGGACATCAGGGACAGCGAACATAAGGGAATCGTTATTATTCATCAGGAATTGGCACTTGTACCCTATCTTACGATCGGGGAAAATATGTTTCTGGGAAATGAACGTGGCAATCTCGTGAATATTGACTGGGATGAGACTTACCATCAGGCAGATAAGCTTCTGCAAAAGGTTGGTCTGAAAGAGAAGTCAAGAACACTTATTAAAGATATAAGCGTTGGTAAACAACAACTAGTTGAAATCGCGAAGGCACTTGGTAAAAATGTTAAGCTGCTGATTCTGGATGAGCCTACAGCTTCTCTGAATGAAAATGATTCGCAGAACTTGTTGCGGTTGATCAAGGAGCTTCAGTCTCAGGGTATTACATCCATTATGATTTCACACAAGCTAAATGAGATTAACGCGATAGCGGATAAGATCACAATTATTCGTGACGGATCGACGATTGAGACTCTTGATAAGTCAAAGGATGACATTACAGAACCTCGTATTATCAAGGGGATGGTCGGAAGAGAGTTGGTTGACCGTTTTCCGAAGAGAGAACCCAATATTGGGGATACCTTTTTTGCTGTTAAGAATTGGACAGTACATCACCCGATCTATACAGAGAGAAAAGTAGTGGACGATGTTTCCATTCATGTTCGCAAGGGAGAGGTTCTCGGCATTGCTGGACTGATGGGCTCCGGTCGTACTGAGCTGGCAATGAGTATTTTCGGCCGCGCATATGGTACCTCGATCTCCGGGTCAATGGAAAAGGAAGGTGCGCCGCTGGCATTGCATTCCATTTCACAGGCTATTGAGAACAAGATAGCTTATATTACTGAAGACAGAAAGGGCGACGGTCTTGTCCTGATGAAATCAGTAAATGAGAACATCACTCTTGCGAGAATGAGCAAGGTATCGAACAGAGGTATTATCGACAAGGATCTTGAGATCAACATATCGAAGTCCTTTCGAGATAAGTTACGCATTAAGTGCCCTACTGTTCAACAGGCGACGGGCAATCTGTCCGGCGGAAATCAACAGAAAGTACTGCTGAGCAAATGGATGTTCACGGATTCAGATGTCATGATCATGGATGAACCGACGAGAGGTATCGATGTCGGAGCGAAGTATGAGATATACAGCATCATAAATGATCTTGCAACGGAAGGGAAATCCATCATCATGATCTCTTCCGAGCTTCCCGAGATTTTAGGTGTTTGTGATCGAATCTATGTCATGTATGAAGGAAAGATCGTTGGTGAATTATTAAGAAAGGACGCTTCGCAGGAAGTTATTATGGGAATGATTCTTACTGCGAGTAAGGGAGCTTGAGCAAAATGGATGAAGCAAAGAATCCTTTGAGATCTTCAATTTTATCTGGTCTGAGGCAGTACTCGATGCTGCTGGCCTTGCTGTTTGTCATGGTTATATTTCAGTTTACGACGAAAGGAATTCTCTTAGTCCCTCAGAATATATCGAATCTCATACTACAAAATGCATATGTTGTTGTCTTGGCTGTTGGTATGCTCCTTTGCATTCTTACTGGTGGTAATATTGACTTATCCGTCGGCTCTGTCGTGGGTCTGGTTGGCGCAGTCGCGGGCACGTTGATCATCGAGCAAAAGATGCACCCCGTCCTGGGCATTATGATTTCCCTCGTTGTTGGTATCATTATCGGCATGTGGCACGGTATGTGGATAGCTTATGTGAAGATTCCACCGTTCATTGTTACCTTGACAGGTATGTTGATTTTCCGTGGTCTCACACAGGTAGTACTGAATGGTATGACGCTTTCCGGATTTCCCGACTTATATCTCTCTATGAATAAATATATTCCGGATGTCTTTAACCCGGAAAACATTCCCGGCAGAATCAATGCTACATGTTTACTGATTGGTTTTATTGCCGTTATCGTATTTATTTCGACACAGATCTTCAGCCGAATCCGAAAGATGAAAAAAGGATATGAGACTGACAATATTATCGCATTCATTGGAAAGCTCGTTCTTGTTACCGTTGCGATTGTCCTGGTCTCTTTCAGCCTTGCCTCTTATAACGGTGTCCCGAACGTTCTCGTTCTCCTCGCAATCATTGTTATTATCTATGCCTATATTACCAATAAGACAGTTGCTGGAAGATACCTGTATGCCCTTGGCGGAAATGAGAAGGCGGCGAGACTCTCCGGTATCGACACAAGAAAAGTATTCTTTCTTGCATACACGAATATGTCTTTCTTAGCTGCTGTTGCCGGTATCGTTTTCTCTGCCAGACTAACATCAGCATCTCCTGACGCCGGAGACGGTTTCGAACTTGATGCCATTGGTTCCTGTTTCATCGGCGGTGCTTCTGCATACGGCGGTATCGGAACAGTCGGAGGAGTCCTGATCGGTGCCGCATTCATGGGTGTGCTCAACAACGGTATGATCATCATGGGTGTTCCGGTTGACTGGCAGAAGGTAGTCAAAGGAATGGTTCTTCTGCTTGCTGTTGCGTTCGATGTGGTCTCAAAGAGAAAGAAGTAAGTTGCTGTTCCTCTCTCCAATTATGATAAAGATGAATCCTCGCTCACAAAGCGGGGATTCATTTTTCTCGTTCTATTGGACAAGAAAGCATAATACGACAAAGCTGAGTAATTAAGAAAAACTTACAAACTATCTGTGGTATAATATTTTATTATGGATTTGGGGGAGTGTTTGTTATCGATTTGCTTGCAGCTATTCTGTTTATAACCGCACTCGTATTTGCCATACTATACTTTCTGGAACGTGAAAAGCGGAAGTCGTATCTTCGTGCGATTGATATTTTACGCTTTTTGGTACGAAACAATCGAATTTCCAAAGATGAGTATAAAGCAGCGGTCGGTGATGATCCTCCGACTGAGAAACCGGCTCTCAAGTCAATGCAGCCAATTCAATCGGTTCAGCAGGTTCCAATCCGTCAGGACGTTGCGCGTCCGGATCTGGATAAGCAAATTGGTGAGACGCAACAGACGACCATACCAAAGGAACAGCCAACTGTAGTTGCTGCTCCGGACATGCAGGCTGCTGTTCTGGATACAAGGGCGTCTTCCGATGTGCCTGCTGCGGTAGCCCCCATACGAAAGATGAAGCTGAAGCCAAATTTTGCGTTGAATATCATGCTGATTATTGGTGTCGTCTTTATCATTCTGGCAGGCGTTCTCTTTGCGACTACACAATGGATATATTTACCACCTTTTTTGAGAACGATCGTTATTTGTTCGGTTTCTTTTGTTTTTTTTGCAGCGTCTCAGGTTGCAGAAAGGGCGCTGAAGATCAGGAAGACTGCTGTGGCCTTCTATATAATTGGCGCTTTCTTTTTACCGACAGCCGTACTGACTGTCGGATACTTCAAGATGCTGGGCGAATATTTGTCTCTTCAGGGAGAAGGAAGTTTTTTCTTGTTTTCGACAGCATTTCTCGTGCTTGGCGTTGCCTGTCTGATTGGATCGCTGAAATATAAACTAACATATTTCACGGAGTGCTTTCTGTACTGCGTAACGGGTACGGTCATTTTTCTAGTCGGAGCGTTTCATCCTCCTGCCGGTATTTATATTCTTTCCTTGTACATATATGCTGCACTTCTAATTATTCTCGGACTGCGGGCGCAGAAGGTGCAGTCCCGGAAATCCCGATTCTCACATATCATCCGCCGGATCCCTCTGTTTACTATACTCAATTCGCTGTTGATTGCTTCCGCCGGTTTTTTTGTTCCCGGTGTCGATGCTTCTATCGGTATTGCATCTACCATACTGAGTCCTTTGTTTTTGACCGCGCTTTTTCGAGGAAAGAAGTCGTATGAAGGTGTCTTTCCCTTTGTCTTTGTCTTAACGGCAGGACTGCTTCGTTTCGGCTACGGCGGTGAGCTGGGACATTTTTTGCTGCTGACACTTATGTCATCGACATTGATCACAATCGTTGGTTGCTTGACGGTTTTACCGGATAGCATGAGGAAGGCATTACGAATTATCGGCTCGTCAATGGCAGGTATTTTATTCGTTATCCAATTTGTGGAGTTTGTGATTGTCGGGGAATGGAATTATCTTTCGCTGATTCTGGTAGCCGGAGTTGCTGTGAATCTTTTCTTTGGCGGGTATATGGAGAAGAGCCGGATACATCTCTCTCTTGCTATGATTCCAACAATCACTTGCCTTCATGGTTTGGCAACGATTCTGGCAGCAATGCAAGCTGGACTGGTATATCCGGTGTTACAGAGTGTAGGCATCTCCTCCGGCTTTGGTGCCTATGATTTATCCGCGCCTGTCGGAGCAAACTTCGCTGTGCTTTTAACGGTTCTTTTTTTCGCTTTGTTGCTTTTGGACCGGAAGGTTTCCTTTTCGCCCAGGACAATCACATCCGACACACTCATTCTCGTCGCCATGTTTGTAGCCTTCTTAATAGATTATGTCGCCTATTCACATTTTTCCGGTTCGTTGAATATGACTTATCACGTATCTCTGTTCGGATGTCTTTGCTCTCTAATCCTGTTCTCTTTGGTTCTTTGGGTCCAGGCACTGTCAGGCAAGAATCCAATTCTTGCGGGCGCATCCGCTGTCAGTATTCCGATTGTCTTCTTCTTGATGTATGTTGTGATACAGTTGCAGCTTCCGCAAAATACTTCATGGGCTCCTTTGTTCTCGGTTTTTTTCGCCGTGCTGTCCGTTGGCGGATTGATGGCAAAATACAAGGCAATTTCTGACCGCCGCTTTCGCTTGATAGAATACTCAAGCATGGGGATTTTCTTTTTGATTCTTCCGATCATAAACGTTCTTTGGGCTGCTTCTACCATTGCTGAGGTCCCGGTACTCCTGATAATCGCTACGGGCTACTTGACCGGATTCCTGTTGATCCGAACCAAGTATGCTCAGTTCTCGCCGAATCGACTTGTCCATGTAATGATTTCAGCTATATGGGGCTTGAACCTGTTCTCGGCCGTTTTAGCGATTTCGCAGTTTTGGCTCGGATTCACAATGATGTCAATGAAGCTGATGGTGCCGATCGCTGCTGCGATCATCCTCGTGATCGTCTCGTACATTCTTCGGAAGCGAAAGATATCGATGGGCGCGTTTGCTCATTTGCTGAGAATATCTTCGATCGGACTGACGATTATGACCTTCTTGTGCACCGTGTCCTTTAACGATGCGATCCCAATTCAGTTGGCCGTTGTCGTATATTTCATCTTTGTCGTTTCCTTTGTTTCGCAGCGGCTAGCCGGACATGCATTTATTTCTTCCTGGATTGAGCCCTTACTGGTGTTTGGATTCACAGACTATATTCTGCACAGGGCGGGTCTTGGCACAGATCAACTGATCCGGTCTGTTGTCTTTTCGGGGATTTTTATCGTTCTTGTTGTGCTGGGGAGGCTGCTCTACAAGCGTATCTTCGAATCGACATCCGATACGTCGGGGCGAGAGAAATACAAGCTGGACTGGCTTACAATATCTTCTGTACTGGCGCCAATCTTGCTGCTGGAAGGTAATAATCTGTCCTGGTTTTTTGCGTGGATTCTCTTCGCAGTGTATTCAATTTCCTTCGCAGGAAGGATCGGCGGCCAGACACAGTCCAAATTATCGGCTTCCTTTGCCGCCGCTTTTGTCGGTATAGCAATTTGGAGTGAGCCGTTTCTGCTGCTTCCGCATGATGTGAGATTGAAGCTGAATCTGTTTATCTTTATTATGTACTTCGTATTTTTGCGGTTTGTTATTTGGAAGAACAAGGTAAACCTGCTTCGTATCTGTATTCCGACTTCAATCAGTATTTCCTTCCTCATTCTTGCTTTTTATTCTGCCAGATCAAACTCGCTTGCATACACTTCTGCGTTCACGGTTGCAGCAATCTTTTCGTTCTTCCTGTATTTTGTCGGTTTTCTGATTTCTTCCTTACATAAGGACAAGAAGAGCCTGCAGGGCCTGTCGGATAACTTCATAGTCATTGCATGGGGGACAATAACATATGCGTTGGTTTTTATCGTCACGTATGATTTCATGTCCATCTATTCTTTATATACAAATATATTGATATTGAGCGTTGTTGCATTGATTCTTTTGATTGCCGGTTTTTTTCTGGGCAGAGTGTATCCTTCGAAAGAGGCCTTTTTTACACATTTGCTCAAAGTCGGGTCCTATGGATTGATGCTGTTTTCGTTGTTGCTTGTCCTTTTTTATGCAGAGGTATCGACTCTGTTCGTCATCATCAACATCATGTTTCTGCTTGCGTCTCATGTCGGTCAACGAATATCGGGACACGCATTCGTCACGTCCTGGCTTGAACCGGTTTTGCTTCTTTTCTTGATGACACAATGGTCGAACCGGCTGGAGGGCGTTGATCATCAGGCCGTTAAGATCATTATCTATGCGATTTTATTTGCTTTGATGCTTGGAACGGGACACTTGCTGCACAAGCGTGTTTTTTCTAAAGAGACCGGCGCTGACTTCGGAAATCGTTATACTGTTGACTGGCTTTCGCTATCAGCAATGCTTGCGATCTTCCTGCTGTTTTTCTGCGGCCGCTGGGGGATTTTCACTGCACTGTTTTTACTGGGAACTTCGATGATTTCTTTTCGCGCCAGATCCACAGGTGAGATGAGCAGAAAAGTCTTCGCCACGTTAGCGACAAGCTTTTATGTCTTTGCCATCTGGGCTCAACCGGTTATATCCTGGCCCGATGTTGTTGTAACGGAATGGAATCTGATGATCCTGGTCGCCGGATTTATTTTCCTCCGATGGATGGTTTGGAGGGATAAAGAGAAGATTATGGAAGCACTCTTGTTCTCTTTGGTGATATTGTCCATCCTTATTTTGTCTGCGTCCGCACTTTTTTCCGGAGAACTGTTTGACTCTCTGTTTATGGGAATCAGCATGTTCGTCCTGATGTGTGTGTCCTTCCTTTCACGAAAAAAGAAGTGGTTCATTCTTTCCTCCGTTACGGTGATTTGTTTGTCAATCTATATGACCCGAACATTCTGGAGCAGCATTGAATGGTGGATCTATTTATTGGCGACAGGTCTGATCATTATTGGATTAGGGACTTCGAATGAAATCATGAAGCAAAGAGGCGATTCTCTCACCGGGCGCGCTAAGAAGATCTTCAAGGACTGGGAATAGGAAAAGAGGAGGAATGTGGCGGCACTTCTCTGATCCAGGAAAAGACGTCCTGTACTCAGGCAACGGAATCGATTGTTTTTGTCCTCTGTTTCATAGAAAAACAGTAATGAATAATTTGTTAATTAGGTGATTTGCTCTTGACAGACATGAGGGAAAAAAGTACTATTAGGTCAAGACCGTGCTCGAGCACGGAAGCGCCCGTATTGCGTGAGCTTGTGATGGAGGGACGGTCAAGTGGTGTCGATCAAAGATATTGCAGCACTTGCCGGTGTATCCAGAGGGACCGTGGATCGGGCGTTGAATGACAGAGGCGGAGTCAACCGAGAGGTTGCCGAGCGGATCAGAAGAATCGCTGCAGAACAGGGGTACAAGACGAACCGTGCCGCTCTTGCGCTTGCCGCCAGGAAGAAGCCGATGACCATCGGAGTGATATTCCCTTCCGAAGGCAATGCTTTTTACAAGGATGTCATCTCCGGTCTCGAAGCAGCAGAAGCGGAATTTCGTGACAGCGGGCTCTCCGTCACTTTGAAGACGATGCGCGGCTACTCGGAAGATACGCAGATTGCATTACTGGATGAGTTGGTCAAGGACGGCGTTCAAGCGCTTGTCCTGGCACCCATCAATTCACGGAGCATCACTACAAAGGTGAATGCAATCGTGAAGAAGGGGATTCCGGTCATCACGGCAAATACGGACCTTGAAAAATCAAAGAGGCTTTGCTACGTAGGTACGGATTATGAGAAGAGCGGCAGGATAGCTGCGGGACTTCTGGGTCTTGTGTCGGACAAGGATCCTCTTAACACAGTGGTCATTACCGGTTCAATCCATATCCTCGGTCATAATCAACGCATTCATGGTATTCATGCCGCCGCCCGGGAACATTATCCTTTTATTCAGATTCTGGATATTTGTGAGACCTTTGATGACCTCGGCCGCGCTTATACGATTACAAGCGAGATCCTGGAGAAATATCCGGATCTGGATGCTGTTTATATGACTGCAGGCGGAGTTGCCGGGGCTTGCAGGGCAATCGTTGATGCGGGCAAAGCGGGAAGGATCCGGTTGCTGACTCATGACAACACTTCGGAATCGAGACCATATTTGGAAGCAGGGGTTATATCTGCGACGATATGTCAGGACCCGTTTCAACAGGGATATCTTCCCATTAAATTATTTTTTGATTATTTTCTTGATAAGAAGGCACCCTCACAAGAAAGAATATACACGCAGAATGATATTTTGATCCGTGAGAATCTGTAAAATATTGGCACATGTGCGGAGAGAGCCGCACGAGAAAGGAAGGAACACATGGCTGAGTTTTATCCCAACATCCCCAAGATCCGTTATGAGGGCAAGGACACCAAGAACGCTTTGGCATTTCGTTACTATAACCCCGAAGAGGTTATTGCAGGAAAGTCAATGAGAGAGCATCTTCGTTATGCAATGTCATACTGGCATACGATGGTTGCAGAGGGCACAGATATTTTTGGCTCCGGAACACTTGATAAGAAGTATGGTTCCAATGATCCGATGGAGAGTGCGAAGAACAAGGCTTTGGCGGCGTTCGAGCTGATGGAGAAGCTTGATATTGACTATTATTGCTTCCATGACCGTGACATCGCTCCCGAGGGAGAGACCCTTGAAGAGAGCAACGCGCGTCTTGACGTCATCGCAGACCTCCTTGAGTCTGAGATGAAGAGAACCGGCAAGAAGCTCCTTTGGGGTACCGCTAACCTTTTCAGCAACCGTCGCTTCATGAGTGGTGCCGGTACTGCTCCGAGCGCCGACGTTTTCGCGTTTGCCGCTGCACAGATCAAGAAGGCTGTCGAGATCACCGTTCGTCTTGGTGGTGAGGGTTACGTTTTCTGGGGCGGTCGTGAAGGCTATGAGACGCTGCTGAACACGGACATGGCTCTCGAGCTTGATAATATGGCTCGCCTGATGCGTATGACGGTCGATTATGCCAGAAGCATTGGCTTTACCGGCGACTTCTATATCGAACCCAAGCCGAAGGAGCCCATGAAGCATCAGTATGATTTTGATGTATCCACCGTTCTTGCTTTCCTTCGCAAGTATGGCCTTGATAAGGACTTCAAGTTCAATGTCGAAGCGAACCATGCAACGCTTGCTATGCACACATTCCAGCACGAGCTCCGCGTAGCTGCAATCAACGGTGCTTTCGGATCTGTTGACGCTAACCAGGGAGACCTCCTTCTTGGATGGGACACGGATCAATTCCCGACAAACGTATATGACACAACACTTGCTATGTATGAAATCCTGAAGGCCGGTGGATTCACAAAGGGCGGACTCAACTTTGACTCCAAGCCTCGCCGTGCTTCCAACACACTGGAAGATATCTTCTACAGCTACATCTCCGGCATGGATTCCTTTGCTCTGGGACTTCGTCTTGCGGTCAAGATCATGGATGATAAGCGTATTGATGATTTTGTTGCCAACCGTTATTCCAGCTTTAAGTCCGGAATCGGCGCCGACATCGTCAGTGGAAAAGTATCTATGCAGGATCTTGAGAAGTATGCTCTGGCAAAGGGCAACGTTGCTGCAGAGAGCGGACGCCAGGAGTATTTAGAGTCACTTCTTAACTCACTCATGTTTGGTTGATTCTATTAGATAAAGCATTGGAAGACTTTCCTCTGTGAAAACGGAGGAAAGTCTTTTCTTGAAAATCGGTAAGGAGATCTCTATGGATTACTTATTAGGAATTGATATCGGTACTTCCGGTACTAAAACAGTACTTTTTGACGATCGGGGCAATACAGTTGCATCTGCGCTGATCGAGTATCCGATGTACCAGCCCAATAATGGCTGGGCTGAGCAGGATCCGGCTGACTGGTGGAATGCGGTCTCGAATACGATCAAGCAGGTTGTTACGACAAGCGGAATCGATGCTTCCGGCATCAAGGGTGTTGGTCTTTCCGGTCAGATGCATGGCTTGGTCATGTTGGACAAGGACGACCAAGTCATCCGGCCTTCCATTATCTGGTGTGACCAGAGAACCGGGAAGGAATGCGAGGAGATCACAGCGAAGGTTGGGGCTGCAAGATTGATTGAGATTACGGCAAATCCTGCATTGACAGGATTTACTGCCTCTAAGATTCTCTGGGTCCGCAACAACGAGCCCGAGAATTATGCGCGCTGCCGCAAGATTCTTCTCCCGAAGGATTATATTCGTTTCATGCTGACCGGCGAGTATGCGACAGAGGTGTCCGATGCATCCGGTATGCAGCTCCTGGACATTGGCGCTCGTACATGGTCCGATGAAGTTCTGACAAAGCTTTCGATTGACAAGTCTCTTCTTGCTCCTGTATTTGAGTCGATTGCTGTCAGCGGACAGATTTCAAATTCGGCTGCTTCCTTAACCGGACTGAAGCCCGGTACACCGGTCGTTGGCGGTGCAGGCGATAATGCCGCCGCCGCCGTAGGCACCGGTGTAGTCAGCGACGGACAAGCATTTACGACGATCGGAACATCCGGTGTCGTATATGCTCATACATCTGAGATGCACATTGATCCGCTGGGACGTGTGCATACTTTCTGCTGTGCTGTTCCGGGCGCCTGGCATGTTATGGGTGTTACGCAGGGTGCGGGACTTTCTTTGAAATGGTTCCGCGATAATTTCTGCTCATCGGAGATGGAAGCTTCGGCTCTTATGGGTGTCAGCCCGTATTATCTGATGGATCAGGAAGCCGGAAAATCCCCGATTGGTGCGAACAGACTTCTGTTCTTGCCGTATTTGATGGGCGAGCGTACTCCTCATCTTGACCCGGATTGCCGCGGCGTATTCTTTGGGCTCTCCGCGATGCACAAGAAGAATGATCTGATTCGTGCGGTTATGGAGGGCGTATCCTATTCCCTTCGTGATTGTTTCGAAGTCATCTCGAGTATGGATACACCGATTGATGTTATGCGTGCGTGTGGTGGCGGATCCGGACCTTTCTGGCGTCAAATGCTGGCAGACGTATACAACTGCGATGTCAGCACGATTGCTTCGAAGGAAGGTCCCGCATTGGGTGTTGCTCTTTTGGCGGGTGCAGGAACGGGTGTTTACTCAAGTGTTCCTGAAGCCTGTTCCATTGCTGTTCTTACCAAAGATCAGGCAAAACCGGATGCCGATAGAAATGCAAAGTACGAGTCCTATTACTCCCTGTATCGTTCCATTTATCCCTCGCTTAAGGATCATTATAAGACACTGGCTACTCTATAAGCGCCGTCATCGCTTACAGTTTTCCTCTAAAAATAGAGGCTGTTGCACAATGAACTTTGAAGTTCAGAATGCAACAGCCTCTATTTTTCGACTTTAATCCGTTGAGAGCCAACGAGCGCAAAATAATAAATCACCTGCTATGCGATTGATGGGCAAGTGGTTTTACCAGAAAATTACCCTTCGAAAAACAGGATAGACTTTCATGCCTATAAGCAAAAAAAATGGAGTCAAGACTTATTTTCTCTCATTGGTTATCAACTAACACTCCGTTTCTTATCAATAATTACCATGCAAAAATCTCATTTTCTGCCCTTGAGTATAAATAACTATGTGATGCACCTGAGTTAATTTTTATTCGAACATATTATTCACCGCGCATGTAATAGAGTACGACGAACCTTTTAGAACAAGCAAGTCATACAAGGAGCCAACTAAGGGACATGCCAAGACGGCAATTGTTACCGTATTGCATCACACAAGTAGGAGGGGCCCCAACGAATACCAAAGCGATAATTGCTGTAGTGGCTTGAACGAAAGTGAAAAGCCAGCGCCTTCAGACGCCGGCAAGTAACAAGAGCTTATGGCACTTGAGAAAACCACACGTTTGACGGGTGTTTATGATGTAGCGTAGGAGTTACAAGAAAGAATCAGTCTTCAGATCGTATTTTCGATAGCTTAGCGTAACTCACGGCAAATCCCACAAGAAACACAAAAGCGATCAAAGGAACCGCATAAAGGTTCGTAGCACCGGATATAGCTCCGACAGCCATAGGCAAGAAGGCATATCCGATATTTGCAAATCCCATTTCATAGCCTATGGCGATGACAGAGAAGCTTCCGAAGAATTTCGGAGCATCCTGCATGGTACACGGATATACCGGCGCAAAGCCAAGACCAATCAGAATCAGTCCGAGGGGACACAGAATATTCGTCGCGGCCGGAACAGACAGTGAAATAAAACCGACGATACTAACACAGATTCCGATCCAGATGGATTTTTTTGTTCCGATTTTTTCAACGAAAAATCCTGCGATAATTCGCCCGACCGTGATGCTTCCATAGAACATAGATACCCAGACTCCGGCATCTTCAATGGATACTGCTCTGGCCGTCCGGAGGTAACTCGCACTCCAGATGCCGACGGAAGTCTCCGAACCAACATAAAACAGAAAGAGAAGCATACCGGAAAGAAGTCCTTTCTTTTGGGCAATATATAGAAAACTTCGTCGAAGTCTCTTCGCAATGGTCAGCTTCCCGCCGGTCGCATCAGGCGTTTTTGCAATAGAGGGATCTGCAGCCTCGATATTTGCAGCCTTCATCTTCTGATGACGTTTCCACAGAGGAAGCGAGAAGAGAAAAAGAAGGGACAGCGACAACTGAATAAGGGAGACAGCCAAATAGCCGTTGCGCCAGGAACCTGTATCGACGATTGCACGAGTCATCAGCATCGGGCCGGCAAATGCCCCGAGCCCCCAGCATGCGTGCAGCCAATTCATGTGACGGGAAGAGAAGTGTCTCGCGACGTAATCGTTCAGACCCGTATCAACCGCACCTGCACCAAGTCCAAGAGGGACGGCCAGTAGCATCAGGAAGTAGAAGGATCCCGAAAAGTAGAAGCCGAGAAAACTTAGCCCTGTCAAAGCGCAACTGACACAAACGACCTTGCCGGTACCGAATCTCTTGAGAATATGACCGGACATCATTGCCGAGAAGACCGAACCGATAGTACCCATAGCCGTCAGATAACCCGCGCTCTCAAGCGAAACATGAAAGGTCTGCCGCATTTCAGGCCAAGCAACGCCCATGACGCCGTCCGGCACACCAAGACTCACGAATGCCAAATAAATTATGATCAACAAGATTGTTGTCAGCATACAAACCTCCCCAAGTTTCCCATTACTGATTTCGCCAGAAGTCGGTTACCAGACCAAGAAGCCCAGAGAAATAGAGGCTGTCCGTATCATTAACAAGATGCAGATTCGGGAATCGATCCGAGGGTATGCAACTCAGTAGTCTTCTCTTGATCTCATCGAGATCAGAAGGATCGATACCAAACCCGGAAATAGCGACATCAGCGGGGTTTAATATGCAGATTACGGCAATGATGACCGACGTGACAAAGGAGATGCTTGCTTGTATCGATCGGTCCGCAGCGCCGCAGAATAGAGGATCTTCAGAGACTCCCTGCAAGTCCTGTTCATTCCGAAAAAACGGAAGACAGGCGATTTCTCCCGCGAATCCACCATAACCACGAATGAGCTCACCATTGATCAGAATTCCTGAGCCGGCGCCGGATAAGCATTTTCCGCGAAACAAGTGAAAAAGATCCGGCCAGATCTTCCGCTCAGCAAGGACCATCGTATTGACGTCATTCTCTAGAAAAACCGGAATTCCAAGTGTCGACGACAGACGGGCACCGAGATCTACACCTTCAAATTCGGGATATACAGGCAGAAACAGGATCTGTCCGTTCCTGACAACGCCGGGGACACCTACGCTGATCACCGAAAGAGACGGATATTTATCCTGGAGATCACGAATTAACAGTAACAAAGTATCGCAGCAGTTCTTCTTAGGCAGCGTCCTTGAGCCTTCCTCGATACATTCACAGTAGGCATTCACGATACGATAAACGACTTCGTCCTCATCGATATAGGAACAGAGCGCAGTTCGATAAAGCGGAGCCAATGCATATAAACCGGCCGGCCGCCCCCCTCGAGTGGCAGTGCAATCCAGCAAAGTGGCTTCACCGCTGTCCAGCAGATCATTCATAAGTGCAGAAACGGTAGGAAAAGACAGACCGGATAGATTGGCAAGCTCGGACTTGCTGATCTGCTTATAATCCAGCATGTAATTCCGGATCAACCTGCGATTCTGCAAACGAATCACATCAAAATGAGAGGTGTCATCCATGTCAAAAAACCTTTCTAAATACACTTATAAAAGACACTTTAATAACAAAACCATTATGTCACGGAGAAATTCATCTGTCAACGAGTAAGCAGACGATTTGAGAGTTAATGTCCGGATAATATCCTTGTTCCCTTCACGAAGCAGTGAGGCGGATGATTCCCGAAATCAAGGCGCTCGTGATATAATATCCCCGAGTATGTTTTCGTAAAAATAAACTCATTTCCCACGTGGATTCGCGTGCCGGAAAATCCTCAACAGCGACTTCATTCCTACTGCTTCCTGTGCATCAGCGGGGTGTCTGTTTGAAAATTCTGAAGTACTATAAAGAGATCCTTATCGGGCTGATTCTATTCCTTGTTGCCGTCACGGCGATGGGTGTTTTAGTGTACAACTACACAATGCAGGAGTCTGGGATCGACGAGCCGGCGGCCACAGACTACCAGTATTATTATGTGCTCGTCACAGACAACGCGGAGATGTCCTTCTGGCAGGCGACCTATGAAACGATGAAGGAAGAAGCCGCACTCCATGACGCCTATATTGAGATTCTCGGAGATAATCTGACGACGGATTATTCTTTGGCGGAGAAGATACGTATCGCAATCGAATCCGATGTTGACGGGATTATTCTGGAGCCCAATGATGATCCGGAGCTCATAACAATGATTGAGGAGGCATCTCGTGCGGGCATTCCCGTCGTCACTGTCATCTCTGATCAGGTGATGAGCGAACGCATCAGTTATGTCGGTACAAATTCATACGACTTGGGAAAAGAATACGGAGAACAGGTTCTTGGAGCGATCAATCAGGAGACAGAACCAATTGAGGAAATCGTTGTTCTGGTCGACGAGGCCAAAGAGAGTTCAGGCGATTACACGATCTACACCCAGATCAAGGAGATGGTCGAACGTCGTCACCTCAATCGCAAGATCGAAATCACTGCGGTTCCGATCGATACGTCCAGCTCTTTCGATGCCGAGAATGAGATTCGTGATTACCTGATCAGTCAGGAGAAAGATCCCGATCTTGTCGTTTGTCTGAATGCTGTAAATACAGTTTGCGTCTACCAGGCTGTTGTCGATTTCAACTTGGTTGGCAAGGTCCAAATCATCGGAGATCATTTTTCGGATACGATCCTGAAGGCAATCAAGATGGGAAATATATACTCGACCCTTGTCTTGAATTCTGAGAAAATGGGCGAATATGCAATCAACGCTCTTTCGGAATATCGCAGCATGGGCTACGCCAGCGAGTTCTACCGCGTTGATGTGGCTGTGATTGATAAGAACTCGGTCGATTCATTTATCTCTTCCCGGGAGACCTCTGAGAAGGAGGTGGGGACTTGAAGCGCATCCTTTCGAAAATTAGGAGCAATAATAGCGAGAAGCCACGTTCCATGTCAATCCGCGTCAAACTGATGCTGGTGTATTCAATCAGCTCCCTGATCGTGTTTTCTATCAATCTTCTTCTCTATTCACAGGTTAACCGTACAATCGAAAGGATCGACCAACTGTATGTCAGTAATGTCAGCTTGAATGAATTGTCAGACTCCCTCGACGCCGTTCATGACAGCCTGTACGAATATCTAACAACAAAAAGCTCTGACGCGCTGGATACATACTATCGGTCTGAAGGAAAATATACAGAGCTTTACAGTCAGCTGACAGACACTGTGACAAACAACGAGATGCTTCTTTTGGAGCGAAATATTCGATTTATGTCCGAAGATTATCTGGCGATCACGGATGATGCCATTCAGGATAAACGCGGACAAAACGTAGAGAAGTATAAGCAGCGCTTCGAGGATGCCGAGGATGTTTTCGGACATATACAGGATTATATTTACACCTTGAACAATATGCAGTTTCAGATCAATTCCGATAATTACTCTGTGCTTCTGACCTCTTTGCAATATTTGGAATTTTCCAGTTCCATCGTTCTTCTCATCCTTACGGCAGTGAATATCTTTGTCATTCTCCTATGGACCGGCAACGTTATCCGTCCGCTTGTCCGGCTGGCACAGACAGCGAATGCCGTGGCGGCTGGAGATATCAATGCCGAGGTAACGGGACCGAGACCGAACGATGAGATCGGCGTTGTGACCAACGCTTTTGATGAGATGTTGAAGAGTATACGTCTGTACATCCGCCAGACCACCGAGAGCATGGAAAACGAACGTGCTCTGAAAGAGAAAGAGCTGTTGATGGAAACACACCTGAAGGATACGCAGCTACGGTATCTGCAGGCCCAGATCAATCCGCATTTCCTCTTCAACTCGCTGAATGCCGGCGCGCAGCTGGCCATGATGGAGGGCGCTGAGAAGACCTGCCTTTTCATTGAGAAGATGGCTGACTTCTTCCGATATAATGTTCGAAAAGACAATGAGATTATGACGATAGAAAATGAAGTGATGGTAGTCGAGAATTATCTTTATATTACCAATGTGCGATTTGACGACGGCATCCTTTTTCGAAAAAAGGTAGACAAAACACTTCTTCGTGTCAAGATCCCCGGAATGGTACTTCAGCCAATCGTAGAGAACTCTGTCAAACATGGTTTGCGCGAGTCGAGCCGTAGAGGAAAGATTACACTGACTGTTTATCGGGATGTCGACAGGATTGTGATTAGTATTGCTGATAATGGGCGAGGAATCACGGCAGAGAAAATCGCAGAGATTATGAATCTCGCACCGATATCCAGCGATATTATGAATGATTCTACCGGGATTGGCTTGTCAAATGTTATTAGTCGCTTGCGTTTATACTATAATCGAGATGATGTGTTTGAGATTAAAAATTTGGGTGTGGATAAGGGGACGGAGGTCCTGATCCGTATTCCCGCAGAATCAGAAATCGGGAAAGAAAAGCCGGGAGGAGGGCAACGTGTATAAGATATTGATCGCTGATGATGAAGGAATCATGCTGGAGTCTTTGAAGACCCTGATTTTGAAGAACTTTCCGGGAGAATGTGAGATTGAGTGCGTGAAAACCGGCAGTGCTGCGGTAGAGGTCGCGGAGCGCTTTATGCCTGATATTGCGTTCCTGGACATCCAGATGCCCGGACTAAACGGCATCCAGGTCATGCATGAGATCAGAAAGTACAATCAATTTACGCTCTTTATTATTGTCACAGCGTTCGACCGCTTTTCTTTTGCGAAGGAAGCAATCAACTTGGGCGTTATCGAATATCTGACCAAACCGGTGAACCACAAGATCGTCGTTGATGTTTTGATGCGAGCCATGAAGATTGTCGATGAGAATCGTATGAAGATCAGTGATGATTCTAAGGTTCGTGAACGGATGGCAGTCGTGATACCGATCATCGAGAACGCATTTGTTTTCTCTGTTCTGATGCCTGAAGATTTCCAGGGACGAGCTGATGCTTATAAAGAATTACTCGATATACGCGAGGATTTTGCGCAGATTCTTGTCATCGAATGGGGGGATGATGACGTCGACGGGGCTCTTTCAAATCCTATTGGCGCCGGAGTTAAATCTTCTTCGCACGAAGTTGCTTTTTGTGATTTCGTCAGGGAAAGCTTTGACGCTGTGCCGGGATGCATAATGGGCAACAGGATTGTTGCTCTGATTGCTCGTTCGGAAGAGAGTTCGGATATGCCGAACCGTACTCTGATAATAGAGAAAAGCCTTCACTTGATTCGAAGGTTGAAAACAGAGCTCGACATGAGCTACCGTATCGGTATCGGTCCTGTTCGTCCTTTTCATGACGTGAAGGAGTCATACAAGGCCGCTCTGGACGTCATGGGGAAGTGCCATCGTTCCGTCTGCCATTATGATGATTATATCGCCTGTATGGACTGTGATAATGTGTTAGCGCAAGCCAAGCAGTATATCAGTGACCATTTCGGTCGTGACCTATCGGTGGAAACGGTTGCAAATGCGGTTGGCATCAGTCCGTATTACTTTATTCGTGTTTTTAAGGAGAAGACAGGAGAACGACTCATTGAATATATCACCAATGTCCGGATGGACCAGGCTTCGAAGCTTTTATGCGATCCAATCCTCGACGTCAAGGAAGTATGCGCCACATGCGGTTATATGGACCAAAGCTATTTCGGACGTTTGTTCGAAAAAAGATTCGGAATATCACCGGAGGAGTACAAGGAGACAAATCAATGACAAAAAGAGCCTTTGGATGCCTGTTTCTTGCCTTGCTATGCCTGCTTGCGTCAGTGGCCTGCCGGAACGAAGAGCGCATTCCGGATACATCCTCTCCGGAGGATAATGATCAGATCCAAATCGGAATTACTTTTGACTCTTACATCATAGAGCGATGGATCCGTGACCGGGACGTTTTTGTTGCTACCGCATCTGACCTCGGGGCTCAGGTTAATGTTCAGAATGCGAACGGCAATGTGGATGAACAACGATCTCAGATCGAGTACTTCATTCGAAAACAGATGGATGTGATCGTCATAATAGCGGTAGATTGTGATACTCTCGCGGAAGAAATCAAGAGCGCACAAGAGGCCGGGATTCGAATCATTGCCTATGACCGGTTGATACGAAATGCCGATGTCGATTTGTATGTTTCTTTCGATAATGAAGAGGTCGGCCGATTGATGGGTAAAAGTCTTGTGGCGAACCTGCCCGACGGAGGCAACGTCTTTGCTATTAACGGACCGACCAGTGACAATAATGTGTTGATGATACAGGACGGATTTAAGAGCGCAATCGAAGGCAGTGGGCTGACTATTGTTTACACAGATTATTGTGAAGGCTGGAAGTCGGATCTCGCCTTTTCCAGTGTGAACAAGGGCCTTTCAGAGACGAGGGATGTTGTTGCCGTTATGTGCGGAAATGATGATTTGGCAACGCAGGCCTTCCGTGCCCTGGCGGAGAACCGTATGGCGGATCATGTCGTTCTTGTCGGTCAGGATGCGGATCTTGCGGCCTGTCAGCGCATCGTGGAAGGGACCCAGGCAATGACGGTCTATAAACCTGTGGATGATCTCGCAAAGGCTGCTGCTGAATATGCGGTACGACTTGCCAGGGGAGAGAAGCTTGACACAACAGAAGTCATCAGCGACGGGAAGTATAGCGTTCCCTACTATGCGCTGTCTCCCATTGCCGTGACGAAGAGGAATATTGATACGGTCATTATTGATAGTGGATTTCATCTACGGGAAGATGTATATTTAAACGTCAAACAGAAGGTAGATGAAAGCGAGGAATCGTTGTGAAGAAAGAAGAAAACGCTCTGGCCAGGTTTCATGCCGTAAGCGACAGTGACATCTGGGATATCCGCGAATGGAACGAAGAGCTCAAAGAAACCGGGATGTACCTCAAGGAAGAAGAGATTCGCAATGTTCTGGTAAACAGGCAGGCTGTACTCAACAGACGCGGACGGCTTCAATGGTCGCTATCTATGCTCAATAAGATCATTGCCATGACATCTGAGTCAGCGTATGTTGAAAAGGATCAATTCGCTGCCGCCATTGATTCATTCTTTGAGACCGCTGTCTACCTGCAGAATGAGACGAGCGATTTTGTGTCCGAAGAAGATATACTTCGAGCGATTTTTCTGTACTTTAATCACTTCTGCGGCGGGGACATGGAGTTGCTGAGGGGATCCGCGACGGATCGGATTATCAAGAACTATCGACTGGACAGAGATCTCGAGGTCGGTTACGACGATGTTCCCGGTTCTCTCGATACCTTTGATGACCGAGAACCGGAAGTACAGGAGACACCCGAGATTCCCATGGATGACGGCATGTCCTCGGATATCTTTATAGCCAGATCCTTTGCCCTGCGCACGGTGCAAACACCCTTGTCTGTCCAAGGTACGGCCCAACTTACGACGAAGCAATCCGCTCAGAAAGCAGCGGATGAGATTATGCAGATCCTTCGCTCTGAACTGATCCATTACGTCGGGTCCGAGACGACTTCCGTATCGGAACTGACGGCCAGAAATATCCTGCAATCGATTCAATACACACTGTCGCTGGCCGGTGAAGGAACGGATACGTATTCGCGATTTACTCGAGGACAACAGCGCCTGAAAGAGCTGTATACAGAAGCGGCCGATCTGTACAGACAGATTCTCGAGCTCGGTCTCATTCTTCCGCTGGACACGTTCTACGGGACCGTGTACCGTGAGGCGCGCCAGTTTTTTCGCCTGTACGATCCCCAATACGCAGCGCATGAGTGCCCTAGCCTGATGGATTATCCTACGGCAATAGAAGTCGATGAGGCTCCGGGAATCGTATATATGTATACCTATTTGACAAGGCTCCTGGCGGAAAGTCGCATCATTGATTGCGTGTCGGAATCGCTTCGGGAGGCGCTGCTGTCTGCTTATGAGCGAAAGTACGATATGACCGTCCGATCCTTCCCGGTGAATTTTTTCGAAATTATGATCCATCAGGCATTTGCATCCGCCATTGTGCTCGACACGCTCGGGGGTGATATCTCGAGTCTTTGGACCAAGAGCCCGACTCAGGAAGAGCACTCCTTCTGGCTTATGCCGGCCGAGATGTATGAGACAAGCCTTTCTCTTCTTTTGGCTAAGTCGATTTCGGAACGAAGGGAATCACTGGACCGGGTCGCCAAATCGGTTATTGCTTCTTTGGGTGAACTAACTAACCACGATCGGGAATATATCGGCGAAACATCTGAGCGATGGATCATTCTTTTCGAGAGCGCGTTGATGAATGAGTGCCCCAAGAACATGATTCTGTTTACTTCATCCCTTCCGACACCGGAACAGACTGCAGATTTTTTTGTGGAAGGCGAACAAATGTCGGACGAGGCATACGCCGAGCTCCTGGAGAATCTGGCCCGCGCACCCGATACCCAAGCGCAGGCTGAGCTGATCCGAAGCAAGATCCGATCGGGGCATGATCTTCTTGATCTTCTTCGCGAGGACTTCTGGCTTCCAGGGGAGAGAGAGGCTTTTCTTGCGACCATCGGAGATGAGGAGCTTGCTATTCTCAAGCGAATGGATGATGAGAATGAGCCTGTTCTTGGAAGGGACATATAGGAACAAGATTGTTTTTGAACCGTATATTTGCAAACAAGAAATACCGCGTCCCGTCCATTTGCTTGCATCCTGAGATGCATCTTCCGACCAAAGCTCATCTGTGAGTTTTATGTTCCTGATACATTCCGGTTGCAACAGTTTTCCAAAGCAGGATGCTGAATATCATCCTTATATGAACGATGTCAGCCGTCTCCATCTTAGCCGGCAGTGACAGTTGGGAGGTATTGATAATGAAGATTCTAATTGACGCTGACGGGTGTCCTGTTGTGGACATTACCATTCGTATCGCACGAGAGAACGGACTTGCTTGTCTGATCCTTTGCGATGCAGCTCATGAGATAGAAAGAGAAGGAGCCGTTACATTAACCTTCATGTCGGGACAAGATCAGGTCGATTTTGAACTGGTCAATCGAGTTCAGGCCGGAGATATCGTCATTACACAAGACTATGGCCTTGCCACCATGTGCCTCGCTCGAAAGGCATTGGTTCTGAATCAGGACGGACGTGAATATACCAACCAAAATATAGACAGTCTCCTGATGGCTCGTGATACAGCACGAAAAATCCGTCGGTCCGGCGGACGATTAAAAGGACCGCCGAAGAGGACACGTGAGCAGGATCAGAGTTTCGAAAAAGCGTTGGGTCACCTGATAGCAGAGGCATGACCGAAGTTGCTTTGTATATTATAAGCAAATGAATACGTATTCGGTTGACTGTTCCAAATCATTCTGGAAATCATCACATGAGCGTCCCAAAACCGAAATCAGGAGCCGATTGTGGCGCGGATCAAGAAAAGCCGATAGAAATGAAATGCCGGCATTCCAAGCCTTACCCGTTAAAACTCCGGCCGGTGTCTGTGAGGCAAAGCACCCGAACAACAAGACCCGTTTATGGTACATAGATTATGCTACCCTCAAGAAAATATACTCGTTATGCTTTTCTGTTGAAGTGTAGGATGTATAAATAATCAGTAAATGCTTGTTAAAATCCATAAATGGCTTGCATAAATAGTATTATATCAATAAGATAATAAATATATATAATACTACCAGACAGCGGGGAGGCTTTCTTGATGGCGGGAACAGAACAACCTAAGTTAAAGGTCTTGTATCTTCTTAAGCTTTTACAATCAGAATCTGACGAGGATAGGGGCGTTACAATGGCTCGAATTCTCGAATATCTTGAGCAACAAGGCGTTCCCGCCGAGCGTAAGTCTATTTATCGCGATATCATGATACTTCAGCGATTCGGATATGATATTGAGAAGAACAAGAAGAAACCCGTTGAGTATTGCTTGATGAATCGTGACTTTGACCTGGCAGAACTCAAGCTTCTGGTCGACGCGGTACAGTCTGCTCACTTCATTTCAGAAGGGAAGACAGACAAACTGATCCGCAAGATTGAATCGCTAACGAGCCGGTCCCGCGCCGGAAATCTCAGGAGACAGGTACATTACACAGGCCGCGTCAAGACAAGTAATGATCATGTGTATTTTACGACAGAGACCCTGCACGAAGCCATAAATCAGGGAGTCCGGGTTACATTTAAGTATGTTGATTACGACATCAATAAGAGCATAAAACAGAGACGTTCCGGAGAGCTATATGAGATCAGCCCGTATGCTCTTGTTTGGAATGAGGATAAGTACTATGTTTCCGGCTACTATGCCCGATATGGTGGTGTGCGTAATTTCCGAGTGGACCGTATGAAGTCAGTGACGGCGACCAATATCCTCAATTACAAGCCCAGCGAGTTTGACCTGGAGGATTATATTAAGAGCTCCTTCAGTATGTATACCGGAGAGAAGGTCGCGCTGGACATTCAATTTACGAATGATTTGATAGGCGTGGCCATTGATCGCTTTGGACAGGATACTTCGATACATCCGAATGGTTCGGATCATGTTTTTGTACATGTTTCCGTTCTGGTCAGTCCTGTTTTTTATTCCTGGATTTTTCAGTTCAAGGGGAGAGCCAAGATTCTAAGACCGGAACGTATCGCAGAAGAATATAAGAAAATGGTAAGCGATGTGTTGAAAGGACTATAGGCGTATGAATATACTTGTCAGTTATCGGGGCCCTTGCTCCAGTGATTGAAAAATCACTGGAGCAAGGGCCCTTTTTCATGT
>CAZOFY010000023.1:29934-31901 GCA_964579245.1 uncultured Mageeibacillus sp. | reverse complement strand
GACACAAACATCGCTAATGCATTTAAGTCCTAATGAGTTGTTGGCGCCCCGTTTCGTAAGAAGCGGGGCGTTAACAGATTTCTTCTTCTGCTTCCACCACTCTTTGACATGATTGCGTTTGTTCCCTTTATGCATCATATTATTTTTACAGATACGATTTACGTCTAAAAGGGTTACCTTAAGTAAGGTAACGAGACTATCTCGTATATTTGCTGTACCTGCGGACTCAGAGTTTTACATTCTCGTTAACATTCAATGTTTGCTTCTTCTGAGAAAGAATTCATAGAAGTAAATCACCAGAAATAAGCAGAGGCCCATACAGGTTCTATCTTGATGAGAGACTCATTTGGGTATTCGATGGATATTTGCAGCTCATTATCAGGGTTTACACGATAAAAGAAGACCCCACTTGCACGGTGACGGTGGATAAGTTACTCAGCCTGTATGATAATCCCAATGATACACTTCAGGAGGAGTTTAATAAAATTGTTTACTTCTATCAAAACGGTGGTCAGGAAGATGTCCGTACCTATATTACGGAAAATGTAAATGCATATAAAAAGTATAAAGAAATCAACGGGGAATTATTTCATAGCAAGAAGCGCGAAGAATTTAATATCAACGATTATGTAGCCATGGAAGAATGGGCGGTCGCGAATCCTGACCAGGAGCTATATCCCAATCTAATATCCTGGTACGCGAACAAGGAAGAGAAGTAGAAAGCCGAGCAGTAGAAGGGGTAGATAGCCGGTGGAAAACGCTGGCAGACGATATACGGAGATCGCAGAGGAATTGCTCCGCGATCTCCGTTTCATCATTCTGTCATGAGTATTTTCTATCTTCCCAACAGCCGGTCGATCTCCGACATCTGAGATACGGACAGAGGACCGTACTCCATTGCCTTAACGTTCTGCTCGACCTGTGCCACGTTTTTGAAGCCAGGGATCGGGATGGTCGAGGTGCTTTTCCCCCAGAGCCATGCAAGGGAACCCTGCGCCAAGGTCCGCCCGCCGGAGGTCAGGATCTCGCGAACTGCGTCCAGCTTCTGCAAAACGTCCTCATTTGGACGTCCGTCCTTGAAAATATTCTCGGTCCAGGAATGACCGGCACCGCGTACGTCGTTTCTCGAGATTTTGGTGTCGCGATTGAATTTCCCGCTCAAAAATCCCATGGCAAGGGGACTTCTGTTGATGCTTGCAAGGTTCTGCTGCTCGCAGAAGCGCAGCATCTCATCAGAATCCTGTAGAATGTTGTAGTCATGTTGGATGGCCGTGCAGCCCGCGTGGGATGCCATGAGTCGTGCCGGCGCGAGGGCGTTTGTACTCCAACCGAAGGTGCGAATCTTGCCCTTTGCGACGAGGCGCTCGAGAGTCGCGATGACAAAGTCGGCGTCTGAGACGCTGACATCACCGACGTGGAATTGGTACAGGTCGATGTGGTCGGTCTGGAGGCGCTTGAGGGAAGCATCCACGGCACGTTCAATATAGGCCGGATCGTAGCAAACTCCTTGCAAGGTCTTGGTCGCTTCATTACCGACGTAACCGAACTTTGTCGCGAGAATCACGCTGTCGCGACGCCCCTTGAGCGCGATACCAAGCAACTCCTCACTATGTCCGACGCCGTAGCAGTCGGCTGTGTCGATGAAAGTGATACCGAGGTCGAGGGCTGCTTGCACAGCTTTGATTGACTCCGCATCATCTGTATTGCCGTACCCGTCGATTTTTCCGTCGAGAAAGAACTGGCCGCCGATGGCCCAGCAACCAATGCCCATGGGGCTGACTTCCAGACCGGATCTTCCTAAAATTCTCTTTTCCATGATTCATGTCCTCCTGTTTGAGTTCGTATATGCAAACCAACCGTTTGGTAGGTTTAAGCCTAAAAAAATTTGCTCCTTTGTTTTCGAGAAGCAGGACGAAAGCAAGAGCGCCCTCCATTTTCGAGAAGCAGGACGCAAGCAAGAGCGCCCT